>JADFIM010000115.1 GCA_022566725.1 Planctomycetota bacterium | reverse complement strand
TTGACGAGCCGCGCAGGTCAGTAAGCGGCCGAGGTGCGTCTGCTGGCTTACGGTCGCGGCTCCTAACCTGCTCAATAATCGGGCTAGCCATCTCGAAGCGCTGGGGCAGATCCGCGCCTCGAGCCGACCGAACCCTGCGGGCGGAGGCTCATGGTGACGCTTTGCTCGATCGTTTCGCAGATGTGCCTGGCTCGCTGGAGTATGTTGGCCGTCTCGACTTCGAGCTGCCCGGCCTGGGCGCGATCTGGCAGCAGCGGGAGATTGACGCGGACGTTGTATGCTGCGGCTCGGCAGGCTGCCTCGGCAAGCAGCGCCGCGATAGCCAGATCGCTTCGGACATTGGCATTCGTGGTTGCGACCAGCCGGTCGAGCAGATGCAGCGTGCCGAGCGACGTTTCCATCACGCGCTTCGGGGCCTCGATCGCGGCTGCGACCGCATCCGGCCAGCCGGCCCGGCGGCGCTCATCGTCGCGCTTGAGCTTCCAAAGCTCCGAAAGCCGGCTGAAGGCCTTAGCGTCGGCGTCGGCGAGGTCGATCGATGCCATTCGCAACTGCTCGAATGTTTGCAGCGCCTCCTGATGGAGCTCCTTGTGCCCAGCAGTGTCGGACCTGCCGGCGGAGAAGTGCGCGACCATCTGCCCCAGTGCCGCGGCCAGCGCCGTGGTGAGGGCGGCGACAGCGCCGCCTCCCGGCGCCGGCGTCTTGGCCGCCACCATCTCCAGAAGCTGACCGACGGTTCGTTCATCCATGGTCACGATCGTTGTGCCCTGCGAATCTCAGCGCCAAGCTCAGCCTGCAGCGCTGCCATGACAGCCTCAACCTGTCTGTCAACTGACTCGTGCTTCAGCGTGCGGTCCGGCGCCCGAAAGCGGACCCGGAGGGTGATCGACTTCCTCCCCGGCCCAATCTGCTCGCCGCGGAAGCTGGAGAACAGATCGACCGCGTCGAGGTGATCGAGATCAAGGGAATCAACCACGTTGTAAAGATCAGTCCATTGAACATGCTCGCCGACGATCGCCGAGATATCGCGCTGCACGGCGGGGAAACTCGCCACCGCCTGGGCCTCGGTCTGGGGCGGAAAGCGGTCGTAGAGCCGGGGCAATTCGAGTTCGGCGGCCCCGATCGGCTCGTCGAGCCCAAATGCCCGCCCGACGTGCGGCGCGATCACGCCCAGTCGGCCGATCATCTGCCCGGAAACGTTCACGACTGCTCCGGGAGCGAACCACCGCGCGGTGTCGTCGGGAACAACCGCCGCAATCGCGTCGCTGCCCAGCAGCATCTCGATGAGCCGCTCGACCACACCACGAATAGATCGCAATCCATCTTCGATGTTCGCCAGGTCTGCGACCAGGGTCAGCTGCTCCTGCTCCTGGTGCGACTTACTCTTGCGCGTGTACGTCGCGGCGGATTCGAAGAGCTTGAGCTGCCCGACGCCGTGGTCGTGGTTGTGAGCCAGGACGCCCAGCAGACTCGGGAGCAGAGATGGTCGCAGCACCGTTTCGGCCGCGGCCCCTGCGTCATCGATCCGCAGCATCTCTGTGCCCCCCGGCAGGAACATCCCGGCCGCCTGCTCGCTGATCAACGAATGAGTGACGATCTCAACGTAGCCCATCCCGACCAGCGCATCGTTCACCGCCCGCTTCGCCAACTCCGTAGGTTGCATCGGCGCGACTCGGATCTCAATCGTCTCGGCGACGGGAAGTTTGTCATGTCCCATCATTCGCGAGACCTCTTCGATGAGATCGACCTCGCGGTCAACATCGAGCCGATGGATCGGCACCACGCATCGAATGACGTCGCCATCTGCTTTTGGTTCAAACTCGAGTCGATCGAGCCACCGGATCATCTGCTCGGTGCTGATGGTGACTCCCAGAAGAGCGCAGCACCGATCGGGGCGCATCGTGACGTGCTTGGCCGGAGGCATCGGCGGGCCGTCCGCCACGGCGCCCTCGGCCAGCTCACCGCCGGCCAATTCGAGGATCAGCTCCACCAACCGTTGGGCCCCCGCTTTGACCTGCCCCGGATGAACGCCGCGCTCGAACCGGAAGCTTGAGTCGCTTTCGATTTGGAGCCGGCGGCTCGTGCGCCGCACCGTCGCCGGATCGAAGCTCGCCGCTTCGATCAGCAGATCAGTCGTGGCTTCGGTAACTGCGGTTTGGGCGCCGCCCTTGACCCCGGCGATCGCCACGGCGCACTTCGCGTCGGCGATGACCAAATCCTCCTCGCTCAGGTTGATCGCCGACGCGCCTTCGCCCAGCGGAAGGAATCGCTCACCGGCCTTGGCCATGCGAACGATGATCTGCGGACCCGCGAGCCTGGCAAGGTCGAATACGTGCGTCGGTTGACCGAGCTCAAAGAGCACGAAGTTGCTCGCGTCAACGATGTTGTTGCGTGGAATCTGGTTGATCGCTCGCAGTCGCCCGGCCAGCCACTGCGGCGACGGGCCGACCCGTACCCCGCGAATGACTCGGGCCGTGTAGAGCGGACACAGTGCCCCCTCGCGGTTCGTTACCGTGACGAGCTGCTGGGCAGGCGGGCCGGTGGCGATTGCGGAAGGCTGGGGCGGCTTCAATGCGCGGCCCGAGATCGCCGCGATCTCCCGCGCCAGGCCGAGGTGACTCACGCAGTCGCCTCGATTCGAAGTCATCTCGAAGTCCTGACGAACATCTGATCCGTCGAGCGCCTCGCGCCCTTCAAGGGGAAAGCCGGCCCGGGTGAGCAGCTCAGCCTGCTCCTCAGGGGTGGCCGGCGGATCGAGATATTCGTTGATCCAGGTTGCGCTGGTGTACATCGGTCGGCTCAATGTACCTTGTTGCTGGCAAACGCACAAAGATTAGCCGCTCACTCGAGGATGCGCGTGTCACGACGCTCTTCGAGCGGCGGCTAGACATGCGTCGCTTGCGCTTGATGAGGTTGCCACGCCGGCCGGTTTGCGTACACTGCCACGATGCCCGCAACCAGAGCGTCGAGGATAATGGTGTTAGTGCTCGTGACGCTGGCGGGGTGCCGGGCCGGGCCGCCGGGCTTGTCGGTTGATCCGCTGGGGGCCGTGCCGGCGGACTTCTCTGTTGATCTAACGATTCTTGCTGGGCCCCAGGCCAAGCAGCCGTCGGAGGCACACGCTCGCCAAGGCCGGTTCGTATTACTTTGCGACGGGTCGCTGCATTGGGCATCTGACCAGACCCGCCGCTCGGACTGGCTCCCGCCGAGACGTCGCATTCTGAACCGCCGCCGGCTCGCCGAGCTTTGGTCGCTGGCTCAACACCTTGGCTTGGCCGACTCGGCTGACGCCGATACTCCTGTCAACGTCAATCTGGTTGAACCCGAACCTCGACAGACGGTGTATGTGGCGATCTTTACCGGCGGAGGTGATCGGTGGTGCCATGTGCGCCGACGTGACGATGACGAGCAGCCAGATGCGGCGATGGAGCGCTTTGTTCGTCGTCTCGCTGAGCTTGCGTGGGCCGGCGATCTACCGGAGGATCGGGCTCGCGTCATCCCGCGGCGATACGACTTCGGCCCCGATCCCTATGCCAGGTATCGCCGGCCGTGAACGATCGTCGTCGCTGCTGCGTGACTCATCTGTTGCCGGCGCTGCTCGCGGCGAGCATGTTCCCAGGCTGCGCGCGGTCGAGTGCGGCCGAGCCGCTCTGGGGCACCGGAGGGATCGCCTTGGAGATGTTGGTGCGCGGTGAAGGCCACTTGGCGGTGCTCTATCGAGTGCAACCCGATGGCACGATCGGCTTCGGCGGGGGAACCGACGCCCGTAGCCGCAGGGTCATTTGGAACGGGCAGATGACCGCTCAGGAGATCGAACAGTTGCGAAGCCTGCTCCAACAGCACGGGTGGCTCCACGCCGCGCCTGCATCAACCTCCAGCGCGGCCGATGCGAAGCGCTCCTACCGCATCAAGCTGAGCTGGCCCCAGGGGCGGTGGCGGCGCCATATCACCGGGATCAGTCCACACATCACACCCCTTCATGACCTGTTGGAGCAGATTGCCCGTCGCCGGCTCGACGAGGACGATGTGCTCAAGACGCTTCCCCAACCCGGCCCCCAACCGAGGTGAACAAATCCCCCAAGCCGGACCTGATCCGCCGCCGCGGACCACGGCGGACGAGGAAAGTCCGGATCATCAGCCAAGGAAGGTCCGCCTCAGCGGCGCATCTGCCGTTCGCAGCCGCGGACGAATAGCCGTGTGGGCAGCGCGCGCATCTTCCTGGGCGGCTATGATCTGCTGGATGACTTCCCGGACGACATTCGGTTTTTCGCTCATCGGCTTGCTGGTGTCGCTCGCGTGCATGCTCGTGCTTGCGATGTTCATGATGAACGCGCTGAACAAGGCGAAGACGGGGGCGGGAACCGTGTTGCCCGGAACCGTCGCTTCTTTTCAGGACAAGGAATACTTGCGGGGGTTGTACCAATCCATGGCCGTGGCCGCCCAGACGGGCGACGGCCGGTTCATCGTCCCAAGCGACCTCGCCCGCAGCCGTGACCGCAGCGACGACACCACGGCCAGTCTCTTCTCCGCCATGCTCGCCCAGCACTACACCGTGCCCGGCCAGCTGATTTCGGGAAATGAATACAACCCCAACGTCTGGCGGGACGAGGACTACGACTTCGCCGCGTACTACCCTGCCGGGGGCGTGTACTGGGACCCGACCTTCGTCGCCGACCTGGAGGTCGAATCAAACACTTCGTTCGCCCACGTGCCGCTGTTCGGCAAGCGATTCAAGCGGTCCTGGCGTTTCACCGCCGACTCGCGCACGCCGATCCTCGGTAACCGCGGCCCCAGAGCGGGCGTTGACGATCCGAATTCATACACCTACGGGCGCGACGGACGGTGGGCCGGCCACATCGTCTTCGGCGACGGGCACGTCGATTTCATTGACTCGTTCACGCCCGCCGGCCTGTTCTATGACCGAGGCGGACAGCGCTATCCCGACAACATCTTCGCCATGGAAGAGGGTGAATCCGGCTCCGACGCCATCCTGACCTTCACCAAAGAGATGACCCCGGACGGCCCGATCATCCAGCACGATTGAGGCGGGTACCATTGTGTTCTCATCCCTCAGCCTCCGGCTCCGGCGGGGGATTCTTGCGTGGATTCCTATTCAATCCAGGGGAGTGGACTCTTGGCTCGCCCAGTCCATCATGGTATCTCACGGCTGAGTGTCATCGTGGCGCTGCTGTGTGTTGTGATCCTCTTCGCGATCACGTTGCCGCTCGCAAATTGATACCGTCGAGACCGGCTCTCGATGGAGGACAGCGCGCAGCTCAAGGATATCCATCAGGCGTGGATTTCCTTTGTGCACGAGTTCTCGAGTATCCCAGGCGAGCCGGGTCTCGGTCTCGATGATCGAGGCCTGAGCACGACGGCGAACATGTATTCCGCCATGATCGCTCAGGGCTACTTCAACTCCGACATCCTCATCTCGACCTTCGAGCGCAACCCGGCCGTGGTGCAGGACAAGGACTACGACTACAACGCCTACGACCCAGCCAACGATGTCTACTGGGACCCGATCTTCGTCGCCGACCTAGAAACCGGCTCAAACGTGTCGTACGCGCACATACCGCTGGTCGGCGATCGAATGGTGCGTCGGTGGCGCGTCACTGGCGCAGCAAGTCTCGCTGTGTTTGGCAATCGCGGGCCTGCGGATGGGGTTGCCTCTGCCGATTCCTATTCGTGTCGCAAGAACGGCAGCTGGATCGGCAGCCTCGTCTTCAACGACAACCACTTGGAGACACTCTCCGCAACAGCCGGCCTCAAGATCGGTGGGGGACCGGACAACCTGTTCAACTTCGACCCTGACCTCAATAGCCTCGACCAGGTCCTGGCCTTCACGAAGGAAGTCAAGGACAACCAAGCGGTGCTCCAGCACGACTGAGATCCCGGGTCCGTGGCGTCGGTGTAAAGCCGCGACCATTGGTCGCGGTGGCTCATCTGGAACACCATGGTCGATATTGACCGGCAACGAGCGACCACCGCCGCCACTGGCGGCGGCTTTCCATGATGAGGGGGTACGGCCGCACACGGGCGTAGCCGCATGGCCGCTGTCGATCGCGCTGTGGCGGCGCAAGAAACGCGCCGGATGCGATCACCCGGCGCGGATAGCATGTTCCAGACATTGCGTCTGACCCGGTGTTCAGCTGACCGAGCCGATTTCGCTCGTTTGTTCGAGCTGATCCTGCCCCATGTTGTGCGGTGTAACCGGTCCCAGGACGGCGTCCTTGGACCGTCTCAGCTCAGCTGAGTTGAGGCCCATGATCCACATCTCGCTGAACAAATCACGCAGGCCATTGACGTAGACCAGGCACTCCTGTTCGTCGGGTGTTGATTCGAGGTATGCCCGGAAGTTGACCTCGCCGGCGCTCCCATTGCCATACCCTTCCCAGGCCGCTTCCAGTGTGTCCCGAATGTGTTCGGTTTGATCCTTTTGCTCGATGAGCTCGCCGGTCTCCTCGTCCAGGACATCCTTCGTGAACAGTGCGTTGTAGCGCTGGACCACGGCCAGTACCGAGGCTCTGCGCAGGCGATTGATCGCGATCCGGGGTACTTCTCTGGGGCCGCCGGCCTGGCTGGGGATATCGATGTACACGTCGGGCCCTTTGGCCGCCCCGACGAGTTCATCCGCCCGTAGCGCTCGCAGGTAGATTCCGAGTCTCTCCAGCGCCCGCAGTGCAACGGGGTCCAGCTCGACCTTGTCGTTGATTCTCGCCTCTTCGTTGAGTGCCGTGGCGAGGTCGTTGCCGGGCACGAGGGGGAAGCCGTCACCATTGCCGAAGCCATTACCGCCGTTACCGGCGTTACCGCCGCCACCGCCGTTTGCGCATGCCCCGACGGTATCACCGTGATGATCAATGTGCGGGTCGACAGCCGGTGCGCCCACGGTGATGGTGTGGGCGTTATCCGGATTGCCCGGTGGGATGTGGCAAATCGTCACCTTCTCCTGGCCACCACCGCCGGGGCCACCACTGCTGGGACCACCGCCACCCGCGACACCACCCACACCGCCGCTGGTGCCTGCATGGCTCCGGACGTAGCCACCTGCTCTGCCGATGCCCCCGCCGACACCGCCGTCATAGTTGGCCGCCGCGATCGCGAACCGTCCTGGCACGGTGTTGACGATGCCCGTGTTGCGGACAGCGATGGCGTACAGATCACCGGCGCCCAAGATGACGCCGCGTTGGTCGGCGCTGATTGAGCCAGTGTTCTCGACGCCCGGTCGAGTTATAAGGTCGGACGTGATCGGATCGATCGCCGCAACGTTGCGAGCGGCGAGATGGACACCGTCGATCCTGATGGTGATGCGCTCGCCGTGTTGTCTGATCAAGACGCTATTGCCGGCGAGCATGGTGACGATGCCCCGCTCACTGGTGATGGACCCGTGATTGGCGACGTGCCGGCCGATGAGGTGAACGATGCCGCCCCGGATCAACCCCTCGTTGACCACCCAGCCGCTCAAGTCGGTGAAGTAATCCACCCTGGCGAGAAAGTCAGAATCCGCAATGTTGCCTGCGGCAGCATAGATACCGCCAACGTCCACGACCGCACCGGCGGTAAAGAACACGCCGGCCGGGTTGACGAAGTAGACCTGGCCGTTGGCCAGCAGTGTCCCTTGGATACTTGTCGGGTCGGGGCCGGTGATCCGGTTGAGCACTCTCGACAACTGGTCCGGTTGGACAAACTGAACGACCTCGTGGGGGAGAATATCGAAGCTTGAGTAGTTGATGATGCTGCCGTCGCCGGCCCGGATGATGGTCTGGTTGCCATCACGAATGAAGGTGACGTCGCCTTGCACGACCTGCTCGTTGGCCGGACCGGCGTATCCAGGGTCGGCCACCAGGCCGGCCCAGGCGGCGCCGGCAATCAAGGCAACTTTTATCGGGCGGGCAATGAAAGCCTCTGCTGCGCACGCATCCCTGGACATCGCGTCTTCTCCTCTCTGTCCTGCTACTTGGGCAGGTGGTTCGTAGTATGCAGCTTACCCCAAGATTCACCGCGTGAAAGGAAATGCTTGAATCCAGGTGCAGTGCAGGCCTTACAAAGCGAATCGTCCTCTCAAATGGACATGAAAGTTGCGGACGGGGCGCGTTGCCAGTGAGGCCTGCGTGGGAGAGTCGGGCTCGTTGGGCCGGCGCAAGATAATGCGCCGGGTGTGATCACCCGGCGCGGATGAGATGCTTCAGACTTTGCGCTTGGCCTTTCGTCAGGTGACCGAGCCGATTTCGATGGTCTGCTCCAGCTGATCCTGGCCCATGTTCTGGGGCGTAACCGGTCCCAGGACGGTGTTCTTGGACCGTCTCAGCTCAGCGGAGTTGAGGCCCATGATCCACATCTCGCTGAACAAGTCACGCAGGCCGTTGACGTAGACCAGGCACTCCTGTTCGTCGGGATTCGACTCAACATACGCGCGAAAGTCTACTGGATCTGGAGCATCAGCGCTTGCGGAATACCGGTCCCAGGCCGCTTCCAGCGTGTTGCGAATATGTTCGCGTTCGCTTG
>JADFIM010000114.1 GCA_022566725.1 Planctomycetota bacterium | reverse complement strand
TCGAACAGCGCCAGCGTGATGATGCCGGCACCCTGAAGAAGCTTGATGGTGCGGTAAATGGTCGCCTTGGAGACACGGTGGCCGCAGCGCCGCATCTCCATGAGCAGTTGGTCCACCTCAAAGACGTTATCCGCTTCGATGATCGAGTTGAGGATGTCCGCTCGCTCGGGCGTGTACTTGAGATGCTGAGACTTGAGGTATCGTCGAAAGACAGAGCATAATGGAGCCATCGCGGCGATCGGCGGACCGGCCGGCGGAGCGGGGGGGGTCGTTGTCGGCTCCAGCGCCATGCTCCAAGTGTATCCGTCCGCTCCTCGCTCGCCATCGGCCGGCCTCAAACCATGCGAAAGAACTCTCGATCGCTTCGAGTGCTCGCGTTTGAGCCGTACGACTGCGGCTCACATCGGGTTGTAAGAGAGTCGATCAGCCGCCATAGCCGCCACCGCTGGACGTGGTTCACCAGGCCCGGCCGGGGATGGAAGTGGCGGATGCGGCTGGCGGCTGTGGAACTCCTCGACGCGGCGAGGGCCGCGGGGGCGCTTGACGATCCCGTCGATGCGATCCTGGCCACGTCACTGCTGGGCGCCGCTGACCTGCGAGCGCTGTTGCCCGCCCCGATGCGAGCGATCCCCATCATTCTCTTCATGCACGAGAACCAGGCGGCGTATCCGCTCTCCGAGCAGCCCACCGTCGAGCCACAGCGGGATGTGCACTTCGCAATCACCAACCTCACCAGCATCCTCGCGGCGGACCTCGTGATCTGGAACAGCCGCTGGAACCGCGAGTCATTCCTGGCCGGCATGCACATGATCCTTCGCCACGCTTCAGCGGTGGATCTCAAGGATTGGGATCGAACGGTTCAGGCGAAGAGCCAGGTCATCTGGCCGCCGGTTGAGCCGCCGCCGCCGGGTCCGCAGCAACTCGCCGCTGGGCCAGCCCAAGACCGCATGACCGGGGGAGCTTTACATAACCCGACGACCGTCGTCTGGCCGCATCGCTGGGAGCATGACAAGGGGCCCGACGAGCTGCTGGAGATCGCCACAAGCTTCAGCGAGCCACTGAACCTGCGTTGGACGATCCTCGGCTGGCAGTTCCCCACGGCCCCGCCGGCGATGGTCGAGTTTGAGCGTCGCTTCGCCGACCGCATCGACCACATCGGCTTCGAACCGAGCCGCTCGCGTTACTGGGAGCATCTGGCCAGATGCGACTGGGTGCTCTCCACGGCCCGACACGAGTTCTTTGGAATCGCGGTGGTGGAGGCGCTGCTGGCGGGGTGTCTGCCTTGGCTGCCGAATCGACTGAGCTATCCCGAGCTGGTGCCGAGAGAAGTGGGGGGCCTCAGCCCGCTGCATCCGCCACGGAACCCCGACGCGGCGCGATCGGCCATCATCACGCACCTCCAACCGGCTCTCGCCGCCAATGCCGTGGCTCGCCTCGACGCCGCGATCGCCAACCTACTGGGTACGTCCTGAACGCGCCTCGAATCAGTGATCAAAGAGCGTCATTTGGGAACCGAGCGCCGGATGGCGGAACGCCGCGGACGACAGTGGCTGCGACTTGCGATCAAGCTTGTTGCGCTTGGCGAAGACCTTGAAGGTCGCGGCAATCTGCCCGGCCAGCGGCCCGCGCCCGCGCATTCGCAGCTTCGGCGTGGCCTCATAGAGTTCGCCGCCGCGCATCTCGCGAATCAATCGCTCGATCCGTGCGGCGCGGTGGGGGAGGTGTCGTGCCAGCCAATCGAGAAACAGGGCCTTGACCTGGTGGGGCAGCCGCAGCATGATCCAGCCGGCGGAGGTGGCCCCGGCCTGGGCCGCCGCCTTGAGGAGGTGGGGGATCTCCCGATCGTTGAGCCCCGGAATGATCGGGGCGAGCAAGGCCGCCACCGGGATGCCGGCCTCGGCAAGCTCACGCATCGCCCGCAGACGGTCGGCGGGGCGGCTGGTGCGCGGCTCCATCGCCCCAGCCAGCTTCGCATCCAGCGTGGTCAGGCTGATGGCCACGCTGACTGCTCCATACCCGGCCAAAGACGCCAAGAGATCAAGATCGCGCACCACGAGCCGGTTCTTCGTCACGATGCTGACAGGCTGGCGGCACTCGGCGAAGACCTCCAGGCAGCCGCGGGTGATCTTGAGCTTCGCTTCCAGCGGCTGGTAGCAGTCCGTGACGCCGGACATGACGATCGGCTCGCCCGACCACCGAGGCGAGGCGAGCTCGCGTCGAAGCAGCTCTGGAGCCTCCTGCTTGACCACGATCTTCGTCTCGAAGTCAAGCCCGCAAGAGAAGCCCAGCGTCTCGTGGGTCGGACGAGCGTAGCAATAGACGCAGCCGTGCTCGCAGCCGCGATAGGGGTTCAGCGTCCAGTTGAAGCCCAGGTCGGGGCTGTCCACGCGGTTGATGACCCGTTGGGAACGGTCCTCAAAGACCATTGTCGGCAGCTGTACGCCCCGAGGGTGTTCGAGGAGTCGGTCATCCAGTTCGTCCCCCAGGACGTGCAGTCTCAGCGACTCGAAGCGATTCCCCGGGTTCAGCCCTGCGCCGCGACCGCGAACGGCTGGGATCGTCGAACCAACAAGATGGCAATCGCCTGGCACAGCGAGCCAAACATATACCAAACAGGCTAGGGGGTCAAGCGTGCCGACGGCTTGGAGTCTGGTGGCCAGACCTCCCCTTTCGTAGTCCGAGAATGCATGTTATGTCAAATTGGGTCCGTGCAGCCGACCGTCATCGCTCCCAGGGCAGGGGTGCCTCACGATCGTGCTGTTCGCCGAGCAACTGCCCACCGGCCGAGGACCGTCTCATTGACGCGTGGATACCATGCTGCCTCCTTCACCCACGAGGCGGGCAATCGCGTAGAACATGCCGCAATGGCCACCTATTGGACCCGAACGCTGATACCGACGTTGCGGCAGGACCCCGCCGAGGCCGAGGTGCCGTCGCATCGACTGATGCTCCGGGCCGGGCTGATTCGGCAGCTCAGCGCCGGGCTGTACACGTACCTGCCACTTGGCTGGCGGGCTCTGCACAAAGCGATCCAGATCGTCCGCGCGGAAATGGATGCAGCCGGGGCGGCTGAAATGTTCATGCCCGCAATTGAGCCGATCGAGCTGCTCGCCGAGACGAAGCGGGAGATCGAGTATGGCCCCGATCTGTTTCGCTTCGAGGACCGGCGCGGCCATGTCAACGCTCTGGCCCCTACTCATGAAGAAGTCATCACCGAGGCGATGCGGGCCTACGTCGAGAGCTATCGCCAACTGCCGCTGAACCTCTACCAGATTCAGACCAAGTTTCGCGACGAGCCCCGGCCGCGGTTCGGCGTGCTGCGGTGCCGTGAGTTCATCATGAAGGACGCCTATTCGTTCCACCTCACCGTTGACGGACCGGGCGGCCTCGATGAGACGTACCGGCGCATGTACGACGCCTACTGCCGGATCTTCGACCGCTGCGGGCTGCACTACGAGATCGTGGAAGCGGAGTCCGGGCCGATCGGCGGCTCGGCATCGCACGAATTCATGGTGATCTGCGACACCGGCGAGGACACAATCCTCAAATCGGACAAGGGCAACTACTCCGCCAACGTGGACAAATGCGCCATCGGCGAGCGGAAATGGACGCTCGACGGGTCCCCCACCGGCGAGCTTGAGACCATGCACACACCTGACTGCGCATCGATCGAAGCCGTCGGCAAGTTCATGAGAGTCAAGCCGAAGCACATACTCAAGATTGTTCTCTACCAGAATAAGGACATCACTGACATCACTCGTGACTTCGCCACCGAGCTTTCCGATTTGGCACGTGTATCTGGTCGAGCAGCACCGCGGGAACACCTGGAGGCAAAGGACAAACGCGGTGAATCTACGTCGCAGTCGATTCCGCACCTCGAATCGATTGTCGCAGTCGTTCGAGGTGATCATGCGGTTAATGAAGGTAAGCTCAGCGCGGCTGCCGGATGCAACGTCGAACTCATGAACCCCGATGCAGCTCAACGCATCGGGTTGGCTGTCGGATTTGTCAGTCCTAGTGTGATGGCAGACAAGTTAGACCTTCGAGTAAGAGGTCTTCTTGTTGTCGATCCCGACGCTGCGCAGGATCAGTTCTGGGCCAGCGGCGCCAATGAGATCGATCATCACGTCAAGCACTTCAACTGGAAGCGCGATGTGCTCGACCTCATCGACTCCTCGCGCATCAAGGTTGCTGACATTCGCAACGCGGCGGATGGGGACCCCTCCCCCATCGGTGACGGCGGCGTGCTGCGGGTGCACAAAGGCATTGAGGTCGGCCACGTGTTCAAGCTCGGGACGAAATACTCCGACGCGATGGGCTTCACGGTGCTGGATGAGAACCAGAAGCAGCGGCCGGTCATCATGGGCTGCTACGGGATCGGGCTAGGACGGATCCTCGCCGCGGCGATCGAGACCAGCCACGACGAAGACGGGATCATCTGGCCGGCGGCAATCGCCCCCTACTGCGTCCACATCGTCCCGATCAAGTTCGATGGCGAGTTATGTAAAACTTGCAGCGATCTGGCCGGGGAGCTCGAAGCGGCGGGTCTCGACGTGTTGATCGACGATCGCCCCGAGCGGCCGGGGGTCAAGTTCAAGGACGCCGACCTCATCGGCTGCCCCATCCGCCTGACCGTCAGCGACAAGACCCTGGCGAAGGATTCGGTCGAGCTCAAGCTGCGGCGCGAGCGTGAATCGAAAGGTGAGCTGGTCAGGCGCGACGAGATCGTTGCCCGATGCGCGGACATAATCTCGGGGATGTCGGTTTAGCGGCCGTTTCAGAACCCTCTCCCCTTGAGGGGAGAGGGCAGGGTGAGGGGTGATTCGCCCCCACATTCGCCAGCCTTGACCCTCCCCCAGCCCCTCCCTGGAAGGGAGGGGGAGTTGTGCAACAGTCTCTAAACAGATGGCGTCGCGGACTACGCGGCGGGCGGGGTATGCAACCCGAATGCGTCATGGACGGCCTGCACCGCGCGTCGTCCGTCCTCCTTGGGCACGATGCAGGAGACCTTGATCTCCGAGGTGGTGATGTTCTTGATGTCGATGCCGGCGTCGCCGAGGGCCTTGAACATTGCCGCCGCGACCCCGCTGTGTGTTCGCATCCCCAGACCCACCGCCGAGACCTTCGCCACGCCGACTTCGACGGCGATCTCGCCACAGCCGAGCTGATCCAGCGCCCGCTGCACCGCGGGTTTGACCTCGGCCAGGTCTTGATGCTCGACGGTGAAGGAGATGTTGGCCGTGTCGGTGGTGGTTTGCGTCTGCATGATGTCGTCCACGAGCACGTTGGCGTCGGCGATGGCCCCGAAGACGATCGCTTGAGTGCCCGGCGAGTTGGGCACGCCCCGGATGCTGATCCGATCCAGATCGGCCTTCAGCGCGCAGCCCACGACGGTCACTTTCTCCATGGCAGCGTTCTCCTTGACGATCATTGTGCCCTGGTCAGCTTTCGCGCTACAGCGGATGTGGATCGGCACGCTGTATTTCTGTCCGAACATCACCGCCCGAGGGTGCAGCACGCCGGCCCCGAGCGACGCCAGTTCGAGCATTTCAGCGTAGCTGATCCGGGGCAGCTTGCGCGCATTGGGGACATACTTTGGATCGGCGGTGTGGACGCCAGCGACATCCGTGTAGATCTCGCAGGCGCCTCCCTCGGCGCCCACGCTCAGCGCTGCGGCGATGGCCACCGCCGTGGTGTCGGAGCCGCCGCGGCCAAGCGTGGTGACCTGGCCGTCGCTGGACATGCCCTGGAACCCGGCCACGACGACGATCCGCCCCCCGTCCAATTCCTGGCGCAGGCACCGGGCGTCGATCGAGCGGATCCTTGCCTGGGTGTGAATCTCGTCCGTGATGATGCCGATCTGAGCCGCGATCATGCTCACCGCGTCGGCGCCGAGGCGGTGAAGAGCCATGGTCATCAGGGCGATACTCACCTGCTCACCGGTGGCCAGGAGCATGTCCATCTCGCGCTGTGAGGGCTTCTCGATCACCTGCGAGGCGAGCCGGACCAACGAGTCTGTGGTGTCGCCCATCGCGGAGACGACCACCACCACCTCGTGCCCACGATCACGCGCGGCGACGGCCCGGCGGGCGCAGCGCCGGATTAGCGGCGGATCAGCCAGAGAGCTGCCGCCGAACTTTTGGACAATCACCGCCATGACAAGGCAATCGTAAAGCTTGGCCGTGGGCTGCGGGCGACGCGCGGGCCGGAGGCCCGCCGCTCAACACTCTACCGGGCAATCTGACCGCGCTTCAGTGGCGGCTGTGGCTGCCTCGGTTCGTCTGGATACAACTGGGCCACATAATCACCATAGCCGTTGAAGATCGGCGTGGGGAACGACTCGTCTCGCCGATCGATCCAATACGAAAGGCTCTGGCTCCATCGTGGATGCGGGATGTTCGGGTTGATATTGGAAAGAAAGCCGTACTCGTGGGGCTGGATCTGCCAGAAGGTCTTCGGCTGCGCGCGCAGAAGTTCAATCTTGACGATCGACTTGGGGCTCTTGTAGCCGTACTTCCAGGGCACGATGATCCGCACGGGGGCGCCGTGCTGCTTCAGAAGCGGCTCGCCGAAGATGCCGGTCACGACCAGCGTCAGCTCGTGCATCGCCTCGTCCATGCGCAAGCCTTCATGGTACGGCCATGGATAATCACCGCGACGTTTCATCCCCGGCATCTGATTCGGCCGGTTTGCGCTGATGAAGCGGACGAACCCGGCATGGCTGGTGGGCTCGACTTTCTCAAGCAAGCTGCGCAGCGGGAACCCGCTCCATGGGACGTTCATCGCCCACCGCTCCACGCAGCGGAAGTGATACAGTCGCTCCTCGTGATCGAACTTGAACAATGCATCGAGGTCCAGCGTCTGGGGCTTGTGGCATTCGCCGACGATCTCGACCTGCCAGGGATCGACCTTGAAGTCGCCGGTGAGAGGCCAGACATCGCCCCCTTGTCCTGGTAGGAATTCATAAAAGTTGTTAAACGATGCGGCAACACGGCGCGGAGTCAACGCCGTCTCAATTCCATCGGGCAATGCCGGTGTTGGGGCCCGCTTGGCCGGGAAGACGTCCGGCCGATGAATCGGCGGGGTGAGTCGTGAATCACCCCGGTCTCCGCTGGGTGCGGGCGCGCGGTTCTCACCACATCCCGATGAAGTCGGGATCGCAGCCCCGAGCAGACCAATGCCCGCGGTCGCCTTGATGAACGATCGGCGATCAAAGAACACCGCGGGGTCAATTGGTTGCCGGTTCGGCGCAGAGGCCTGGAAAGTATCACGACGCATGAGGCGGCGCCTCCTAGTGTGGGTCCCAGGTCATCGTAGGTTCTCCATGCCAATGGAGAGGCTCGAGTGCGCTGAATCCGGCGGGCTGAGCGTCAACTGAGCCTCAAGCCGGAGGCGGTCGGTTGAAGGACGGGCAAGCTGCCACGAACACCGTTCGATGGCGTCCGCCAACTCGAAGAAGAGCCTCAAGGCACCTCGAAAGGCCTCGACATCTTCGGGGGACACCAGCAACTCGGCCTGGTCGCGCCAACCGCCCAGATGTGCCGCGAGCGGCCAGGGGTCGCTCAACCGAACGGAATGCATCTCAAACGGCCTGACCTGCGGTCACCGGCAGCGAAACCGGCCGCAAGACGCGGTTTGGGCTTGAGGCGTCAGGACCGGGTCAATTGCATCACCAGACGCTATGCGGCGGCCGACTTGTTGCGGCGATGGCGTCCGACGGTCCGCTGATCCGGCGTCGCCCGTCGATTGGGCTCAGCGGCCAGCTTCTCAAGCAGATCCGCGGGGTCGTTGGACCACAGATCGGCTCCGATCTCTTCGGCGAGGCCTTCGGCGCGGTTGAAGACGCCGCCACCCACGACGATCTGCAATGAGGGACTTGCACCGATTTCTTGGATGGTGTCGATCAGCCGCCGAACATTCGGGGCGTCGCTGGGAGCGGAGGCGAACAAGAGCAGGATATCGGGGCTTCGCGCGCCAACCTCAGCGAGAATCTCATCGTTTGCCACACCCCCACCACCGAAAAAGACCTCGTAACCGTTGGCCTCGGCCAGATCGGCCACGAGCTGGCCGGCCAGCTCGTCGGCTTCACCGGGCCCGGAGAACATCAGAATCGTCCGATCGCGGCTGGGCTTCTGGGTGTACCTCGCTTGCGCCTGGTCCACCAGGCTGCGCAGCAGCCGCGTCCCATAGTGGTGGGCCAGCGTGCTGAGCTGATCGGCCCGGTAGAGCGAGTTGATCATCTCCAAGGCCGGCCAGTACACGGCCTGCGAAAGCTCTTCAGGCGAAACCCCATCATCGATGGTTTCCTGCACGATGGCTCGGGTCGCGGTGCGATCACCTGTGATCAGCTTCTCAAACAGTCGTTCGACGATGATCTCGTTATTCACTAGGTAGCCTCCATCCGTACAAGGTCGTTGCGATGTGGTTTGGGTCTGTCGGGCCGTTCGCTAAGGCGTCCGCCGGGCGCGCAGCCTACCGGCCGTGAAGAGAGTCATCGAGTGGTCTCCCCCGGTCGCTGGACATTTGGTCGCGTGCCGGC
>JADFIM010000113.1 GCA_022566725.1 Planctomycetota bacterium | reverse complement strand
TGAATTGGGTCGAAGATCACGACCATTGCATAAGGGAGTCGGACGAGGACGTTCAGCAGTACCTCCCGGGCATACTCGCAGTCGAGGTCAATGAGCATAACCCGCCACTCGTCGATCCAAACAACCCCGACTCTGATGGCGACGTGTGGGTCATCGCGTTAGCCCAGGCCACAAACGGAACCGTCGTGACAGAAGAAACCTCCGCGCCAGACGCAAAGAGGAAGGCGAAGATCCCAGACGTTTGCGATGCACTCGGCATCCAGTGGACAAACACACTCGGTTTCATGCGGGGTTGCGGTATTCGCATCTAGCGCGCTGTGTACACGTCGCGCAGTTTGAGCGGTCAGGTCGAGGTTTAGCTTGGAGGGGCGGTGGGGATGGGGGCGCGGGCCAGGGCGGCGTCGGCGAGCTTGGCGCACAGCTTGGGCATGTCCAGGCCGATGGTCGCTGCGGCCATCGGCACCAGCGAGTGCGTGGTGAACCCCGGCATGGTGTTGATCTCCAGGAACCACGGGCCTTCGTCATTGACGATGAAATCAACGCGGGCGACATCCCGGCAGCCGAGACGGTCGAACGCGAGCATCGCAACATCCGTGCACTGTTGTGCGACACCGGCGGGCAGCTTCGGATCGAGGATGTAGCGCGTGTCGTCGCGGACGTACTTCGCCTGATAGTCGTAGAACTCGACGCCTGCCCCCGGAATGATTTCGATCAACGGCAACGGCTGGTCACAGACGATGCCGACGGTGATCTCGCGGCCGGCAATATAGCGCTCTGCCATGATTGCGCCGCGCTTCGGATGCAGCTTCGCCCGGGCGTCGGCAACCTCATCGTTGTTGCGGCAGATATACAGATCGACACTGGAGCCGTCGTCGATCGGCTTGAGGACAAGCGGCGGATCGAGGGCGCACGGATCGTCCGTTTCGAGCCGGCAATCCGCGGGGCACTGGACGCCCTCGGCCGACAGCAGTCGCTTCGTTGCCAGCTTGTCCATGGCCAGGGCCGCCGCTTTGGGCTCTGAGCCGATGTAGGGGAGGCCGAGCTGTTCGAGGATCTGCTGCAACGGCCCGCCCTCGCCCCAGTGCCCGTGCAGAGCCGGGAAGACCACATCGCCGCCGAGGGGGCGAAGCTCATCGGCAGTCGGTTTGTCGATGATCTGTTCGATGACTTCGAAGCGGGCGGTGTCGCGCAGGGCTTGGGCGATCTCGCTCCCGGACATGAGGCTGACCGCGCGCTCCGCGTCCGGGCCGCCCATGAGGACGAGTATTTTGGGGAGGTTGTTCGTCAATTCAGCCGTCCTCTAAGAGTGAAACACGAAGGGCCACGGAGAGCCACCGAGAGTTGAACGTGCTTGCCTCCGCATCTGCAGGATGAATCATTTCACGAACCCATTGGATTCCTGCTCCGTGAATCTCCGTGGCCCTCCGTGTTGCAATCCTCGTCTTCACGGCGGGGCAAGCCCGCCCGCGAAACTCACGGCTCGGCTTGGTCGCCGCGGCGCCAGACCACGACTTCCTGTTGGAGCTCGATTCCTGCGTGCTCGTAAACTCGTCGGCGAACCAGATCAAGCAACTGCAAAACGTCCTCGGCGGCCGCGCCCGGTTTGGTGACGATGAAGTTGGCATGATGGCGGCTGATCGATGCTCCGCCGATATGCTCGCCCTTGAGGCCGGCTTCGTCGATGAGCTTGCCTGCGGGGACGCGCTGCTCGGAGACCGGGTCGATGGGGTTCTTGAAGGTGCAGCCGGCGGAATGATCGGCCAATGGCTGGGTGCTCTTCTTGAACGCGAAAATCTCCTTGACCCGATTGCGCAGAGTGATCGGGTCGGCCGGTTGAAGGTTGAACGTGGCGGAGACGATCAGTGGATCGGGGATGTTGGTTTGGCGATACTCGAATCGCAGCTCGCCGGCGGGGTAGGTGACGAGCTCGCCTCGGCGGGTGATACAGGTGACGCTGTTGACGGCATCGCCGATCGAGCCGAAGGCGCCGCCGGCGTTCATGCGAATGGCCCCGCCGATGGTGCCGGGGATTCCCGCCATCGGGCTGAGGCCGTCGAGTCCGCGGCGAGTGGCGTCCATCAGCGTTTTAGCCAGATCGGCTCCGGCCATGGCTTTCATCGAGCTGATCCGGCCGGTGCGGTTGTATTTGATCTCACGAAGAGCAGGCGTGTCGAGACGAACGACGATGCCGTCGGCGCCTTCATCGGCGACGAGGAGGTTCGCGCCGCCGCCGAGCACCCGAAGTGTCGCGCCGCTTCGATCGCAGCGTTTCGCAAGCGTAGCGAGGGCCTCGATCGAATTGGGGCGAACCATCAGATCAGCCCGGCCGCCGATGCCGTACCAGGTCATGGCGCCGATGGGGGCGTCCAGAACGACATCCACGTCGAGATCGCTGAAGAGGCTGGATAGGCTGGAGGAAGGCATCAAGGCAGAAGGCATCGAGGCACGAAGGCACCAAGTTTAGCCGCGAGCCATCGGCGAGCGCGGCGGGAATACCCCCTCCGCATATGTATACGGGGCTATGACCCGGATGATTCTTCGCGATCAAGGAATCCTCTGGCCACCTGCCACACCGGGCCGGCGCCCATGATCACCACCAGATCACCGTCCTTGCAGATGTTCTCGAGCTGTTCGACGATGGCCTGAAATGGATAGATGTGCATGGAAGTCACGCCCTGGCGGCGAAGCCGATCGACGAGGTCGGCCGCGCTCACCCGCTGCTTCTCGATCTCGGTGTCGCGCACGAAGTAGATGTGCGGCACGATGACGACATCGGCGCAGGAGAAGCTGCGGGCGAACTCGTCCAGCAGGAACCGCGTGCGGCTGTGCTGGTGGGGCTGAAAGACGCAGATCAGCCGGCGGGGGCGCTCGGCCGCGCGCAGCGCTTGCAGGGTCGCCTCGATCTCAGCGGGGTGATGACCGTAGTCGTCGTAGACGATGACCTCGCCGTCGGCGATGGGTCGGGCGCCCAGGCGTTGCATGCGTCGATCAAGCCCCTGGAATGAGCCGAGTGCTGTTGCGATCCGCGTCCAGTCGGCGCCACAATAGTTCGCGAGGATGGCTGCCGCAGCAGCGTTCAGCGCGTTGTGCTTCCCGGGCATGGCGTTGGTCCATTGGGCGGCCGGCGCGCCGTTCTCATGGACGACGATGTGGGGCTGTGCCGGATCGAATTCAACGTGAAAGTCCGCAGCGGGGTTGAAACCGAACGTCTCCACGGCGCAGTGCAGGTCGGCGGTGACCTCTTGGCGATGGGCCCCGTCGTGGGCGATCAGCAGTTGCCCGCCTTGATCGACCGGCGGCAGGAGCTTCGCAAACTCGCCAAACGCCTCGACGACCGCATCGAGCGTTCCGTACACGTCAAGGTGATCTTCGTCGACGTTATTAATCAGGGCGATCACCGGGCGGTGGTGGAGGAAGGAGCGATCGAACTCGCAGGCTTCGGCGACGAGGATGCCGGGCCGGGGGGCCAGTGGATCGTCGCCGGGGATGGCCGCTGAGCCGGTGCGACTTCCCCCGCCGATCTGCGGGCAGGTCGCGCCGACAATAAAGCTCGGATCCAGCCCGCATTCGATTAGGACGTGGCACAGCATGGCGGCGGTGGTGCTTTTGCCGTGGGTGCCGGCGATGGAGACGCCGGTGCGGTCTGCCTGCACCATGCCCAGCGCTTGGGCGTAGCTGATCACGTCGATGCCGCGCTGCCGGGCGGCCAGCAGCTCGGGATGGTCGTCGGGAATTGCTGCGGATGCGATGACTAGGTCGCAGCGGTCGGGCAAGGTGTCGGCCGTCTGCTGCTGGCTGACGGGGATACCGTCGGTGTGTAGCGCCTCGGTCAGCTCGCTGGGGGCGGAGTCCGACCCGCTGCACATTGCGCCTCGCTGGGCCAGTAGTCGGGCCAGGCCGCTGAGCCCGCACCCGCCGACACCGACACAATGGATCCTGCGACCCTCAAGGGCGAAGTCGATTGTCCTCGAATGCCTTTGCGGGACCTTGGCTGGAGCGAACCTCGCGGCGGGCTCTGTCATCGACCTGATTGTATCGGCCGATGTCGCGCCGGCGCATTGAGATTCGATCTAGCCGGCGAGCCGCGGCGTCCCCGCAGGCGGCGGTTGAGTCTCGGTGGCGTCCGTGGGCATGAGTCGGCCCGTTGAATTACAATGCCCAGCTATGGCCGACGCTGAGAACCCGCCTTCGGTGCATGCTCAGGTCCTGATCGTTGACGATGAGACGGAGCACGCTCAAGTCATGGCCGAAGCCCTGCGCAAGCCGGGGCATGTCTGCACGATCGTGCACAGCCTGGCGGAGGCTGAAGACGAGTTGCGACACGGCAGCTTCGACGTGATCGTTACCGACCTCGTGATGGAGAACGAGACCGCCGGTCTTACCGTCCTTGAGTTGAGCAAGCAACACCAGCGAGACGCGGAAACCATCATGGTCACCGCGCATGGCGATGTGCCGACGGCCAAGGCGGCCCTGCAAGGCGGTGCGTATGACTTCATCGAAAAGCCGCTGGACCTCGACGTGTTCCGCAATCTGGTTCACCGGGCGGCGGAGACGGTGATCCTTCGGCATCACAACACCCGCCTGCGCGGGCAGGTTGATGCCGCATACGGATTCGAAGGGATCATCGGCGAATCATCGGCGATCCGCGAAGTCATCGCCACCATCAAGCAGATCGCCCCCAGCGACATCTCCATATTGGTCAGCGGCGAGTCCGGCACCGGCAAGGAGTTGATCGCCTCGGCCATTCACACCCATTCCAAGCGGGCGCAGAAGCGCTATGTCGTCTTCAACGCTGCTTCGCAAAGTGAGACGCTGCTGGAGGATCAACTGTTCGGCCATTTGCGAGGGGCATACACCGGCGCTGATCGTGACCGGGAAGGGGTGTTTGAGTACGCCAACGGCGGGACGGTGTTCCTCGACGAGATCGGCGACATGCCGCTGCCGATGCAGGCCAAGCTGCTGCGGGTGCTTGAGACCGGCGAGTTGGTCCGCCTGGGCTCCAACGAGACGCGCAAGGTCGATGTCCGCTTCGTCAGCGCGACCAATCGGGATCTGAAATCGCTGGTGCAGGCGGGGCAATTCCGCGATGACCTGTATTTTCGGGTCCGAGGCGCTCAGATCCACCTGCCTCCGCTTCGAGATCGGCGAGAGGACATTCCGCTGCTGGTCAATCACGCGCTTGGCCGGTACGCCCGGGGGCTCGACAAGCCCATTCCCACGATAAGCCCGCCGGCGATGATGCGGCTGGTGGCCTACGCCTGGCCGGGCAACGTGCGCGAGCTGCTCAATGTCGTGCAGAGAATGGTCGTCATGTGCGATGGCCCAACGATCGACGTGCGCGATGTGCCCCAGGAGATCTTCGCCGATGAGTCCGACGATCGCTACGTCAAGGGCAGCCTGGCGGGCGTGGGGCTGGATCGGCTGGAGAAGGAGGCGATCCGCCAGACGCTGGCGATGACCCAAGGCAACCGCGAACAGGCCGCACAGCTTCTAGGCATCGGCGAGCGCACGCTGTATCGCAAGCTCAAGGAGTACGGGCTGAAGTAGCGGCCTGCACCAACGGGGCAGGTGCAGGCGCAAGTCCTTTATCAACAAGTACTTCGGGTTATTTTCACATGCCGGTGAGGTGGTCCGGGCACCTCCTTATGGCCACTGGTGGGTCGCCAAGCGGCGATTGAACCTCTCCAGCCACGTTGAGGCAGTTCGGCCGCGGCAGGAGCAGGCACTTTCTCGGCGTTTTTCCTCTTGACAGGGCTCCGATGGGCTGTAGACTCGAAGGAGTCGATGAACTGATCTTCTCGGTTCCGCCGATCGGGGCCGGGTACATGATGCGTACCAGAAGAGAGAGATATGCCGCACGGGCATGTCTCTTTTTTTAGGCGCGTTCGGATCGATGGGCTGGAGCGGGTGAAGCACATGGCCCGAAGCAGAAAGAGCAACTGGAGGGGCATTGGCGGTGGAGTGTTCTGCCACGGCCGATCTGGAGCCGTGCTCGTGACCGCGGCCGCGTTAATGCTTGCAGCCCCCGCGACGGGGGCGATCATTACCCTCAGCACGAATTCGAGTGACGTGACGCTCGCATCGGTCCTCGACGCCACATTTGACTTTGAGGTGACTGGCAGCACGCTGACCCTGAGCGTCACGAACACCACCGTCGTGCCGGACACGTTCAACATCAACGAGCTGTATTTCAATGGCAGCGATAACGTGCTCGGGCTGACCCCCCTAAGCATTCCGCTCGGCTGGCACTTGCTCACCAACCAAATGGGCGACGGCTTCGGCGTGTTTGACTTTGCCCTGATCTACGGCGGGCCGGAGGATGGGCCGTACGTGATCGACCCCGGCGAAACCAAGGTGTTCAGCTTCGCCATCAGCGGCACGGCCGGCGAAGGCGATTTCGTCAACGAGTTCAGCGACGCGATTCCCGGGGGCATTAGCGCCATCGCCGCCGCCAAGTTCGTCGTGGGGCCAAATGACGACAGCGCCTACGGCGCGACCGTCCCCGAGCCGGGCACCGTGGCCCTGCTGGGCTTGGCTGGGCTGCTGGGCTTGCGGCGGCGTCACCGGTCGGCCTAGCCGCAAGAAGCCTTCCCACATTCACCTAGTTTTCCGGTCCTCAGCCAGATGGCGGCGTATTCCTTGCGGGGTCACCCCTGCCCGCTTGGCCTCCGCCCATGCCTAGGCAGGCTGCTCGCCGTTTGTTTCGACCTCCAGCCGCGGAGATCTGTGGCGATTGTCGGACTTTTTGCTTGACGCGACAGGCCAGCTGAAGATGGAAACGACCGTCCAGACGACTTCGGACGCGCCGATTCTGTAGTTGACCACCAGGTATTTCGTACGTCTCGCGGTGGTCTGGGGTCGTCGCCAACGTCAGGCCGGGCCACCGGCGGGCGGATCTGTCTCGCAGGGTCGAGAAGTACGAGCTTTGTTAGGGTCGCTGGCGCCCTTGGGCGGGTTGGTGGGCCCGCGGGGGGTGCTGTATCCTGCTTCTGGGGAAGGGGTTGCGCCGAGGGACGGGGGAGCTCCCCAAATATTTATCCGCCTTTTTGTAGATTATCCTTGTGGAAATGGAGGAATCTGGTACTTTTACCCTAATTGAGAGAGTGATTATGCGGCTGTGCCCACCGAGGTGGGTGCGCCGGGTTTCTCGAAGAGAGAGATACGCCTGTGGGCGTGTCTCTTTTTTCGTTGTGTAGGTGTGTGTGAATTGGTACCAAGGCGTTGAAACGAATGAAGCAAGTGGCGCCAAATAGAAAGAGCACGGGCGTACGCGGCGCAGCGTTCTGCCACGGTCTATCTGGAGCCGTGCTCGTGACCGCGGCCGCCGCGATGCTTGCAGCCCCCGCCACGGGGGCGATCATCAACCTCAGCACGAATTCAAGTGAACCCGGAATCGACGCGTCACTGCTGTCGGCAACCTTGGACTTCCAGATTACTGGTGGCGGCACCGAGCTTACCCTTACCGTCACGAACAACACCAGCGCGCCGAATGAATTCAACATCAACCAGCTCTTCTTCAACTTCAACCCCGACAGTAATGTGACCGGGCTGAACCTCACAGGCCAACAAGGCCCTGGGGGCTGGGAACTGGTGGTCCCCGCCTTCCCCGGCGACCTCACCACACACGCCGACGGCTTCGGCGTCTTCGACTTCATGCTCAAACACGGCCCTCCGCTGGGACACAATCACCATCTGATCGACCCGACTGATGTGCGGGTGTTTACCTTCGACATTAAAGGTACGGGCCCCTTCTTTGACACGGACTTCATCGCGCTCAGTGAGCAGTTCGACGGCAATACCCTCATGTTCGCCGCCGCCAAGTTTGTCATGGGCCCGGGTGACGCCAGCGCCTACGGGGCCGTACCCGAGCCGGGCACATTGGCCTTGCTTGGCTTGGCTGGGCTGCTGGGCTTGCGGCGGCGTCGCCGGCGGACCTAGCCGCACAGAACCATCCACCTTGCATTCACTTCGTCGCTGATAAGCCGGCCAAGTGGCGTTTTGCTTGGGGCGTCGCCTCCGCCTGTTCCCCTGGCCGTCGAAGCCCAATTGAAATGGTTCCGCGGCCCAAAGGCCCAGTGTGATAATCTGTTGATGTTCGAGACGCTCGACGGCGATCCCGTGGGAACCGGTTCGATCTACGAGCTCGACAGATTGCGATCCTCCGCACAATGGGGCAGGCTCTGCGCTGCCCGTCTGGCCGGGCACCCCCACCCCATGATGGAGGCATGTTACCTCGTCCATCGGATATGTTTCGAGGTCCTGGGCATACACCGTATGTATGGCGCGTTGGCTAGCGAAAACAAGTCATCCTATCGCATGACCCGCTTTCTGGATTACGCGCAAGAGGGGCTGAGGCGCAAGCATTGGATCCACCCCGATGGATTCTTCGATGATGTGATTGTGGTTGGGTTGTTTGCGGACGAATTCCAACAGCAGAAACGGACGATCGAGCAGAGACTCTACCCAGAGCTGCCGATACCTCCAATCACCGACGAGCAGGCCGTGCGCATCAGGGGTCTCGTCGCAAGCCAATCCCAAGAGCGCGGAGTGAGCAGGTGTAGCGGTGGCACAG
>JADFIM010000112.1 GCA_022566725.1 Planctomycetota bacterium | reverse complement strand
CCTAGTATCCACCCCGCTTGATGCGATATATCCAGCGGCCATAGGCGAGCACGGCACGAACGCGGTGCCAACGAGCCGGAAGAGCCGACGGGTCGCTGCCGAACGCGGTCTCGAATCGCCACCGCCAGTACGGGCTGCGGAATCGAAAGCGGCTCCTGAGCCCCAACAGGAGCAGTTCCCATAGGCCGCCGAAGGTCTCCACGACGTATCGCATCAATTCGATACCCCTGGTCGCCGGAAGCGGGAAACAGGATCGCCCCCGCCGAGGTTGGCTACCATACTCTCAAGAAGCTAAGGGTGAGGAGGCATTGGTGAGCTACCACGCAACGGTTCAGCAGGTGTATCGACGGGCGGCCCGGGAGCCGGACCGATCCTTGTGCTGCGTCCCCCAGGCTCCGATGTTTCTGCCCGGGCTGAAGATCCCGCCCATCATGCATCAGATGAACTACGGCTGCGGCAGCACGGTGCATCTTGCGGACATGCGCGAGGGGCAGCGGGTGCTCTACGTCGGTGTCGGCGGCGGGCTGGAAGCGCTCATGCTGGCCTACTTCACCCGACGCGGCGGCGGCGTCATCACCGTTGATCCGGTCGCCGAGATGCGCGACGCTGCTCGGAAAAACCTCCAAGAAGCCGCACGGCTCAACGACTGGTTCGATCCGTCGTTCGTTGAGATCCGCGACGGTGACGCCCTGGACCTGCCGGTCGAGGATGAGTCATGTGACCTCGCTGCCCAGAACTGTCTGTTCAACATCTTCAAGACAGCAGCGGACCAAACTGACCCCGGCGACCTGGAGCGAGCGCTGACCCAGATGCATCGGGTGCTGAAGCCGGGTGGGCGATTGTCGATGTCCGACCCGATCACGCCTCGGCCGATGCCTCGTCACCTGCGGGATGACGAGACGTTGCGGGCCCAATGCATCTCCGGTTGCCTGACGTACGAGCGCTACATCGACAAGATCGTCGGGGCGGGTTTCGGCAGCATTGAGGTGCGGTCTCGCCGGCCATATCGAATGCTTGACCAGGCGCGCTATGGACTGGACGCCGGGCTGCTCTTGGAGAGTATCGAAGTCTGCGCGTTGCGGGTCCCGATTCCGGACGATGGGCCGTGCGTCTTCACCGGCCGAACCGCTATCTATACCGGAGATGAAGAATCGCTCGACGACGGCGGTGGCCACCTGCTGGTGCGGGACATGCCGCTTCCCGTGTGCGATAAGACCGCCGCGGCGCTGGCGGCGCTGGGACGTTCAGACCTGACCATCACCGACTCCACCTGGCATTACGCCGGCGGGGGATGTTGTTAGAAAAGGCTTGAGGCTTGAAGGCTTGAGGCTGAGACTTGAGGAGGAATGAAGCGCTCGCCTGCGGCTCGCGGCTAAACTCCCCCCCTGACCCCTAACTCCTAACCCCTGATCCCTGCCTTTGTCCACCCTCGATCTTCCCATCCTCAACGGCACGCGCTTCCGAGCCCGGTTCGAGACCGAGCTTCACGCGGCGTCGAAGATCACGACGTTGCAGATCAACATCGGCTATATCTGCAATCTGGCCTGCCACCACTGCCACGTCGAGTCGTCGCCGGCACGAACCGCTCCGCAAGACAATATGGACCAAGCCACCGCCCGCCGGGTCGTCGATTGGGTGCTGGCCCAGCCGTCCATCAAGACGGTGGACATCACCGGCGGCAGCCCGGAGATGAACCCCAACTTCCGATGGATGGTCGCGAAGCTTCACCGCCACGGCCTGCACCTCATCGATCGCTGCAATCCAACGATCATCGAGTACGTCGATCGCCAAAGCGGCGAGGACTATCGATGGGTCCCGGCGATCCTGGCCGACAATCACGTCGAAGTGGTCGCTTCGCTGCCGTGCTATTCGCAGGCCAACGTCGAGAAGCAGCGGGGCAGGGGATCGTATAACGCGTCGATCCAAGGGCTGCTCAAGCTCAACGCCGTCGGGTACGGCAAAGACTCGGCGCTGCGGCTGAACCTGGTGTACAACCCGATCGGGCCGCATCTCCCGCCGCCGCAGGATGCGCTCCAGGCCGACTACAAGCGCCAGCTCGAATCCCGATTCGGACTCGTCTTCAACGAACTGTGGACGATTACCAACATGCCGATCACGCGGTGGCGGCATCAACTGCAGCGCGACGGGCAGCTCGAAGCGTACATGACCATGCTCATCGACGCTTATAATCCCGACACCATCGACGGTCTCATGTGCCGGCATCAGATCAGCATTGATCCGCAGGGCCGCCTCTACGATTGCGACTTCAATCAGGCGCTCGGACTGCACACACCCGGCATGGAATCGTCGTACATCTGGGATCTGACCGCGGACGATCTCGCCGACCGCGCCATTGCCACCGACGATCACTGTTACGGATGCACCGCAGGATGCGGAAGCAGTTGCGGCGGCGCAATTGTTTGATCGCGGCGACCAAGCGCCGGGCGAAATTCATTGTGCATTTGACTTGTGCGAACGGGTGGTCGTTCCCTACAGTAGTGGAGATGCACAACCGGCAGTTGATGCCGCGAATCGCCACCGCGCTCTTCACAGGCGCCGATCGAAGCTCCGACACGACCGGCGCCTGTCTTTTAGCCGAGGCGTCAAGGAACGGAAACCGACTACGACGACGATCCACCGCTCGCCGCTTCGGGCAGACCACCTGATTCGCCAGGCACCGCGAGCGTATCTTCGCCGACCAGCGGACTGAACCGACTTCCGATCAACCCGACGCGATGATTGGGTCTGGCCTGTTTGGGCATCATCGGCCGCACGAGCCAGATGAACAACACAGTCCCCAGCCCAGCGATCCACATGAATTGCGTCCAGCCCATGAACACCATGAAGCTGGTCACCAGCAACACCAGCAAGGCCGTAGGGATCATGCCCTCCCACGCCAGCCGCATCAGTTGGTCGAAGCGAAACCGCGGCAGCGTCCAGCGGACAGCCATGGCGAGGCAGATGAGCACGAAGACCTTGGCGAAGACGATGCCGCATTGCAGCAGGATCATGCCCAGCCCGCCGGCCATCGGCAGGTCCTTGCCTCCGAACGGATTGATCGACCAGCCGCCGAGGAAGAGCACGGTGAAAAACGCGCCACCCACGATGAGATGTCCGTACTCAGCGAGAAAGAACAACACCCATTTCATGGATGAATACTCGGTGTGCCAACCGCCGACCAGCTCCGACTCCGCCTCGGCCAGATCAAACGGGAGGCGGTTGGCCTCGGCAAGCATGCACACGTAAAAGAGCAGCGCCGCCACCGGCTGGTGAATGAGGAACCACTGCCCATCGAGCTGCTGGGCAATCATTTCGCTGGGCCCGACGGTGCCGGCGGTCAGGATGATCGTGAGGATGGCCAGCCCCAGGGGGATTTCGTAGCTGACCATCTGGGCCGTGGCCCGCAGCCCGCCGAGGAAGGCGTACTTGCTGTTCGACGCCCAGCCGCCCAGCACCACGCCATACACACCCAAGGAGCTCACGGCCACGAGATAGATGATGCCGATGTTCACATCCGCCCCGGCAACCCGAACCGCTTCGCCTGCGATCTGGAGCGTCCCACCCCAGGGAATGATGGCGAATCCGATCAGGGCGGGAATCACGGCAAGCGCCGGGGCCAGCAGGAACAGCACGCGATCTGCTCGCTTGGGAAAGAAATCCTCTTTCAAGAGCAGCTTGATCGCGTCGGCGATCGGCTGACCGAGACCCTTGGGGCCCACCCGGTTCGGACCGCAACGATCCTGCATCCAGGCCGAGAGCTTCCGCTCCAGCAGAACCAGGTACAGGGCTCCCAGCGCGATCACATGGATCATCGCCACGATCACCACAAGCGACACGATGAACTGCGGCGTGACGAAGTCGGGCATCCAAGCGGGCATGAGGTCAGGAGTGTATCGGTTGACTAGGCCCGACGCTACGCGTCTCGGTATCGGCGGGCGCGGCCGGGGGGTTTTCCTGATCGGGGAAATAGTCCTGCACGGCGGCAACCGACCAGGCCCCGGCGCGCAAGGCCGTGATCGCCGCAACCGCAGCCTTGGCGCCCGTGATCGTGGTAATCATGGGGACACCCGCCCGCACCGCCGTCGCCCGAATCTTGCCCTCATCCGTGTGCGCACCCTTGCGAGTCGGCGTGTTGATGATCAATTGGATCTCTCCGTTGGCGATCTTGTCGAGGATGTTCGGCCGGGCCCCCTCTGAGATCTTGCGCAGCACCACGGTGTCCACGCTGTGTGATCGCAGCAGCTCGTGCGTCCCCTGGGTGGTGAAGACGGTGAACCCCATCGACACCAGCATCCGGGCAATCTCAACGCACTGCGGCTTATCCGGATCGCGCACCGACAAGAAGACATTGCCTTGCGTGGGCAGGGTAATGCCCGCAGCCATTTGTGCCTTGACCAAGGCCACCGGCAGCGAGCGATCCATGCCCATGACTTCGCCGGTGGAGCGCATCTCCGGGCCCAGGATTACGTCCACGCCCGGGAACTTTGCAAATGGGAAGACCGGGACCTTTACCGAGAAGAAGCCCGCGTCCGGAACTTCACGCACCTGCAACTGGTCCAGCGTAGCGCCCATCATGACCTTCGCGGCGATCCTGGCCCACGGCTGACCCTTCGCCTTGGAGACGAACGGCACTGTCCGGGAAGCTCGTGGGTTCACCTCCAGGATGTAGACTTTCTCATTCTTGACCGCCATCTGCACGTTCATCAAGCCACGAACGCGGAGCCGTTCGGCCAGGCGTCGGGCGTGATCCTTGATGCGGGTGACGATCGACCGGCCAAGCGAGTAGGCCGGGATCGTGCAGGTTGAATCGCCCGAGTGCACGCCCGCCTCCTCGATGTGCTCCATCACGCCGCAGATAAAGGCTTGCGGCTTGAGGCTTGGGGCTTGAGCGTCAATGTCGAGTCCATAATCCGCGATGACGTCTACGTCGATCTCCACCGCTTCTGAAAGAAACCTGTCAATCAGCACCGGTTCATGGGCGAGATCGGAGGCATCGACGGCGGTCCGCATGTAGCGCCGCAACGACCGCTCGTCAAAACACGTTTCCATGCCTCGCCCGCCGAGCACGTAGCTCGGCCGAACCAGCACGGGATATCCAATCTGCTGGGCAACTTTGACGGCTTCATCGAGCGAATAAGCGATGCCATTGGGCGGCTGATCCATCCCCAGCTCATCAAGCATCATTTTGAACCGATCGCGGTCCTCAGCCAGGTCGATCGAATCCAGGTCGGTCCCGATGATGGGCACCCCGGCGGCGACCAGACCGTGGGCGAGGTTCAGCGGCGTCTGGCCACCGAATTGCACGATGCAGCCGGCCACCTTGCCGCTGCGATCGGCAACCTCGGTTCCCCCGCCATTGAGCCGTTCGATCACGTTGAGCGTGTCTTCGAGCGTCAACGGCTCAAAGAACAGAAGGTCGGAGGTGTCGTAGTCGGTGCTGACCGTCTCGGGGTTCGAGTTGATCATCACCGACTCATACTCCATGTCCCGACACGCGAACGCGGCCTGGCAGCAGCAGTAGTCGAACTCGATGCCCTGGCCGATGCGATTGGGACCGCCCCCAAGGATGATGATCTTGCGGCGACCGGTGATTCGGATTTCGTCGTCGCATTTAGCCCCGGGTTTACCCGGGGTAATCGTTGGTGCCGGCGCACTGTCTGAATTGCGAGAGTCCATCCCGGGCAAGCCCGGGGCTAAATACGCCGTCTCGTAGGTCGAGTAGTAATACGGCGTCGTGGCTTCAAACTCCGCGGCGCAGGTATCGACGAGTTTGAACACCGGCTCGATCCTCAGGCGTTTGCGATGGTCGCGCACCTTCAGGATGGTCTCGCTGGTGATGTCGCCCAGGTACAGGTTCGCTAACTGCGGGTCGGAATAGCCGAATTGCTTGGCTTGGAACAGCACTTCACGCGGGACATCCTCAAGCCGCTTGTACGAGCACAACACGTCCTCGAACTCGACAAGCTGGTTGATCTGATCGAGGAACCATCGATCGATGCGCGTCAACTCGTTGATGCGGTCGATCGACCAGCCCATCTTGAAGGCATACCGGATGAAGTACAGCCGGCCCTGCCCGGGGACGCTGAGCTTGCGGACGAGCTTCTCTTCGTCGATCGGCCATTCAACGCAAGAAGGGCGCGTGGAGTTTCCTTGGGACCCGGGCTCGGGGACGAGCCGGCTCGCTTTCAGCCATTCGTCGTTCTTGTCCAAGCCAAGCCCGAACCGTTTGACCTCCATCGACCGGATCACCTTTTGCAAGCTTTCCTTGAACGTCCGGCCGATGCTCATCGCCTCGCCGACGGACTTCATCTGGGTGGTCAACGTCTCGTCAGCCTCGGGGAACTTCTCGAACGTCCAGCGGGGCATCTTGGTGACGACGTAATCAATCGACGGCTCGAAGCAGGCTGAGGTCGTCCCAGTGATGTCGTTGCGCAGCTCATCGAGGGTGTACCCCACGGCGAGCTTGGCCGCGATCCTGGCGATCGGGAATCCGGTCGCCTTGGACGCCAGGGCTGAGCTGCGCGAGACCCGCGGGTTCATCTCGATCACCAGCATCTCGCCATTCCGGGGGTTGACGGCGAACTGCACGTTCGATCCGCCGGTGTCCACGCCGACCGCTCGCATGATGGCGATCGACGCGTCTCGCATTCGCTGGTATTCCTTGTCGCTGAGCGTCATGATCGGGGCGACGGTGATGGAGTCGCCGGTGTGAACGCCCATCGGGTCCATGTTCTCGATGCCGCAGACGATGACACAGTTGTCGTTGCGGTCTCGAATCACCTCCAGCTCAAACTCTTTCCAGCCAAGTACGGATTCATCAATCAGGACCTGGCCGATCATCGACGCGTCGAGGCCACCACGGACGATTTGGTCGAACTCGTCACGGTTGTACGCGATGCCCCCGCCGGTGCCGCCGAGCGTGAACGCGGGGCGGACCACCACCGGCAGGCCGAGCTCATCGAGCAGCACCCGGGCCTCATCCAGGTTGGTGGCCTTGCCCGCACGGGGTTGGCGAAGACCGATCGACTCCACGATCCGGCGAAACTCGTCGCGGTCCTCGGCCCGATTGATGACCTCCCGGCCGGCCCCGATCATCTCGACTCCATAACGCTGTAGCGTTCCCTCGTCGTGCAGCCGGCAGGCGCAGTTCAGCGCGGTCTGCCCGCCCATCGTCGGCAGCAGAGCGTCGATCCGCGTGCCCAGCTCGGCTTCCCTGGCCAGAACCTTTCCCACCGCCTCAGCCGTGATCGGCTCGATGTACGTGCGGTCGGAGAACGCCGGGTCGGTCATGATCGTCGCCGGGTTGGAGTTGACCAGCACCACACGATACCCCTCCTCGCGCAGGGCCTTGCACGCCTGGGTGCCGGAGTAGTCGAACTCGCAGCCCTGGCCGATCACGATCGGACCGGAGCCGAGGATCAGAATGGTGTGGATGTCATCGCGACGCGGCATGGTTCAATGGGTGCAAAGTTCGGCAACGATAGGCCCTAATCTTCGATTGCTCAATCGCGTTCGCCCCAAGGCAAGCTCGCCCGCGAAACTGGCTGGCCGCTATTGTGTGACAATCGCACCGACGGTGCCCAGGGTATGCAGGCAGAATGTCAACACCCCTGATCGTGGTCGTCATAGCCCTGGGCTGGCTGGCACTCCTTGGGCTGTGCCGCTGGGGGGCATACCGCTGGTTTTGCGATGGGCCGAGAGCCGAGCCGATCTCCGGCCTGATGTGGCGCTGCTTCCGGGTGTACTGCCGCTTGATGCACCGGGCGACCTATCTGGGGCTTCAGCATGTGCCGGACACCAACCGCCCGGGCGGGCTGATCGTCGTGGGGAACCACACCGGGCCCGTCGATCCGATGCTCATCCAGTCCGCCTGCCGATTCGATATCCGATGGATGATGGCGGCCGATCAGATGATCCCACATCTGGATTGGTTCTGGCGGCGGCAGGGCATGATTCCCGTGGCCCGTGACGGGACCGACACCGCCCCGGCCCGCGAGGCAATCCGACATGTCCGCGGCGGCGGCGTCATCGGCATCTTCCCCGAGGGCGGCATCGTCCGCCCATCAGGGGAGATTCGCCCGTTCTACAACGGCGTCGGGCTGATCATCGCCCGGACCAACGCCCCGGTTCTGCTGGTGTGGGTCTGCGGCACGCCCCAGGCGACGGAACTGTTGCCAGCGCTGCGCAGCCGCAGCCACGCTCGCGTGCAGTTCATCGACCGCATGGAGTTCGCCGGCCAGCGCGATGCGGCCCAGATCACCCGCCAGCTTCGACAGCGCCTCACCGAGGCCAGCGGCTGGCCGCTCAGCGATCAGCCGGTAATCCCGCCGCAGGCCAATCCCGATCCATTTGCCCCCTCACGACGACCGCTGCCCCCATGCGCATCCGGTACGATGTCCACATGATCAGCCGGATCGAAGGAGACCTCGTGGCTGCGTGCGGCAGCCGGGTCGAGCTGCGATGCGGGCCGCTGACTTACGAGCTGCTCGTCCCCGCTGGCGACCAGCCCCGACTCGCGGGCCTGGTCGGCGACCGTGTCGAATTTCACACGCTGCATTTCCTGGAAAGCCAG
>JADFIM010000111.1 GCA_022566725.1 Planctomycetota bacterium | reverse complement strand
TTGGGGCCTGGTAGACCGCCTTCTCCAGGGGGTAGGTGCCAGGGAGCTATGCAGCAGCACAGGGGGCACGTCGCAAGCTATCGAGCGGGCCCACGTCCAAAGATCGATCGATCGCCTCGGTTAGGGAATCCAACCTGACCGCAGGCCAAAACGCTGGCTGATCCCCAAGCTGCCAACGCACGATCGCCCACGCCTCGGCATCGGTGCCCAGACCACAATCCTCCTCCTGGGCCCGGCGAAGCGCCTCCATGCCTCGGGTGATACCCGCCGCCATGGGCTCATCAACCGCCTCTCCGATCTCGCGGTGCTGCTTGGCGTAATCCGACAATCCGCGCAGGGCAACGGCTGCCCCAGCGAAAGACCCTCCAAACGACCCATCATCGTCTTGTTGGGCGAGCAGGCGCGATGCAAGATCCCCGGCAATTGCGGTCGGGCCGTAGCTCAACTCGCAGCATCGCTGAAGCGCCAGCCCGCACGCGGCCGGAGCACGCGCATCCGGCTCATGAAGCCGCGCCGCCAAGCTGCCGGCGACGCTTCGCCCATTGGCCAGGACACGATCGATCAAACGATCGTACGATCCCGCTCGAAGCAGCTGCTCGATCTGATGAAGGCTTATCATTTGACCACTCCACCGGGGTTGCCGCCACACAATGTTCGGTGTATGTTTGGTGATGGAAGCCGGCTTGTCAAGCACAATGTTTGGTTTCTGTAAGATAATTGTTCCTGGTCGAGAGCTGGCCCGCGATACTGTGCAAATGCGGAGGGCGAATTCCCAACGATTCTTCTGAGCAGGCCGGGGCATCGCTGTGGAGGACTTCGAAGCTCCGAACCCGCACGAGCACGCATCGTCGACCCATCGCCGTCGGAATCCACCACTCAGTCCTTCCATCAACAGGGAGTGTTGCAATGGACCCCCAAGCCCAAGCACCGCAGTACGTCCCGCAGACCGCTGGGTACGTCATGGTGCCCGTCCGTGAGAGCAACGGGCTGGGCGTGGCCGGCTTCTTCATCGCGCTGTTCGGCCTCTTCATTCCGACGGGGATCGTGGCCCTGTTAGGGCTGCTGATCAGCTTGGTGGCCCTGGGCCGGCCGCCTCGCGGCTTCGCGGCGATGGGCGTGCTCATCGGGCTCCTGGGTACGGTGATCTGGCTGGCGATCACCATCGTCGCGGTCCTCGGCACATTGGCAGTCGGTATGGCCGCGATGGTCTTCGTCGCAGGCGCGTTCATGCTCACCCAGCCGGAGGTCATTGAGATCACCTCCGACATGCTCAACGTGACGCTCGCGGTCGCGGAGTACGAGGACACAAATGACGCCCTTCCCGAAGATTTCACCGCCCTGGGCCTGAGCGTCTCAGCCCTCACCGACCCGTGGGGCAAGCCGTATCGCTTTCAGCTGGTCGATGATGAGCCGGGCTTCGATATCGTCAGCGCCGGCGGAGACGGCGAGCTCGGCACCGATGACGACCTGGCCCTGAGCGGGCTTGGTCGGGTCTGGGAAGACGCATTCGAGAGCTTCGGCGAACGGATGGAGGAGCTGTGCGAGAGGCTGGACCGTTTGCAGGGGACAACCATCCGCTTCGACCACACATCCTCCGGCCGCTTTGGAAGCCACAAGAACCGGGCGGCCCGATATGAAGCGGCGGCCGTGGCTGCGGCGGTCGCCGACGCGGCCACGGCGACGACTCCTCCGCAGCCGGAGGCGCCCCCGGCAACTGACATCACCGAACCGGCTGAACCCGATGCGCCTGTGGACACCGACGACTCTGCAAGCCCGGACCAATTGGATTAGACTGCTCCCCAGACACACGCAACGCTAATAGGGAGCGAGCAGATGCCCCAATCCGAGCTTGACAACACAGGCGTCACCGCCCAACAAACCAACGGTATGGCCATCGCCGGATTCGTCTGCTCGCTGGTCGGGCTGGTCAGCGGCGGTCATCTTTTGAGCCCAATCGGTCTGATCCTGAGTCTGGTCGCCCTCAAACGGGAGGGCGGACGAGGGTGGGCCATCGCCGGAATCATCCTTGGTTTCCTGGGTCTCTGTGGATGGCTGATCGCGTTTGTTGTGGCCGGTGCGGCGATTCTGGCGGCGCTGGGCATTGGAGCCGCAGCGGTCGCCTTCGCCATGAGCGAGCCTGAGAAGATCGAGTTGACCGCTGACGTGGGTGTGATGACGGCGGCGATCGAAGCCCACCGCGATGTGACCGGGGCGCTTCCCGCCGACCTCGACGCGCTCGATCTCGGCGCACCGTTCCTTACCGACCCCTGGGGCAACCCGTATCGGTACATCCTGGTCCCGGAACGCGCCGGCTACGAGATCATGACCAACGGCCCGGATGGCGCGCCCGACACCGCAGACGATGCCAACGTCAGGGACCTGCTGGAGATCTGGCAGATGGACGAAACGCGGTCGCCGGCGGAACCGCCTGAAGGCGGTGAAACTCAAGACCCGCCCGCAGATTGATGACTGGACGGACGCCGGCGTGCGGCATCCGCCAATCTGGCAGGCCGGGCGGTGTACACGCGACATCCTTGCTGCCCCAGCCGCCCTGACACCCGCGCCAGGATGCTCTTCGCTGGCACCGGCCTTGCCAGACATAGCACTGGACTCACGCGCGGGCTGAGCCGCGCGCGGACCTCGCAACATTTCCATCAGGAAGGTGGACACTATGTCAAAGATCATCGGCATCGACCTGGGCACGACCAACTCCGTGGTCGCCATCATGGAAGGCGCCCAACCCAAGGTGCTCATCAACTCGACCGGCAATCGGATTACGCCCTCCGTCGTGGGCTTCACCGACAAGGGCGAGCGGCTCGTCGGCCAACCCGCCCGGCACCAACAGGTCACCAACCCCAAGAACACCGTCTTCTCCATCAAGCGGTTGATGGGCCGGCGTCACCACGAAGTGAAGGAAGAAGAGAAGCTGGTTCCGTACGAGGTGGTGGGAGCCGCGGACGAGCCGGTGAAGGTGAGGGTCCGCGACAAGCTCTACACGCCGCAGGAGGTCTCCGCCATGATCCTGCGCGACCTCAAGAAGACCGCGGAGGATTACCTGGGCGAGAAGATCGACCGGGCCGTCATTACCGTTCCCGCCTACTTCAACGACTCGCAGCGGACAGCCACCAAGGAGGCAGGCGAGATCGCCGGGCTCACCGTCGAGCGCATTATCAATGAGCCGACCGCCGCCGCCTTGGCCTACGGCCTGGAGAAGAAGAAAAGCGCCAAGATCGCCGTGTTCGACTTCGGCGGCGGCACCTTCGACGTCTCGATCCTCGACATCGGCGAGGGTGTGTTCGAGGTCCTCAGCACCCACGGCGATACCCACCTCGGCGGTGATGACCTCGATCAGCGGATCATCAACTTCACCGCGGAAGAATTCCGCAAGGGCCAAGGCATCGACCTGCGCAAAGACGCCATGGCTCTGCAACGGCTCAAGGAAGCCGCCGAGAAGGCCAAGTGCGAGCTCAGCCAGCAGATGGAGACGTCCATCAACCTGCCGTTCATCACGGCCGATCAGCAGGGTCCCAAGCATCTGCAACAGACGATCACTCGCGTCAAGTTCGAGTCGTTGTGCGAGGACCTGTTTGATCGCCTGCGGGGACCGTGTAGAACCGCGATCGAAGACGCCAAGCTCAAGCCCGGCGACATCGAGGAGGTGGTGATGGTCGGCGGCTCCACCCGCATCCCCAAGGTGCAGGAAATCGCCAAGGAGATCTTTCAGACCGAATCATTGGACAAGTCAATCAACCCGGACGAGGTCGTGGCGATCGGGGCCGCGATCCAGGGTGGGGTGCTCATCGGGGAGGTCAAGGACGTCCTGCTGCTGGATGTGACCCCCCTGAGCCTGGGCGTGGAAACGCTCGGCGGCGTGCTGACCAGGCTCATCGAGAAAAACACCACCATCCCCACCTCCAAGAAGGAGATCTTCTCCACCGCGGCCGACAGCCAGACCTCGGTAACCATTCACGTGCTTCAGGGCGAGCGCGAGTTCGCCAGGGACAACCGCACGCTGGGTCGCTTCGACTTGACCGAGATTCCGCCGTCGCCTCGCGGTCTGCCACAGATCGAAGTGGAGTTCTCCATCGACGCCAACGGCATCCTGAACGTCTCCGCCACCGACAAGGCCACCTCCAAGAGCCAGTCCATCGAGATCACGGGCTCGACGGGTCTTTCGGAACAGGAGATCGAGCAGATGAAGACCGAAGCTCAGGAGCACGCCATCGAGGACAAGGCCCGCCGCGAGCTGGTGGACCTCAAGAACCAGGCTGAGCACCTCGTTTACACCACCCGCAAGTCGCTCGAAGAGCACGGCGAAAAGGTCTCAGCCGAGGCCCGCGGCAGCATCGAATCCGCGATCTCCAACGTCGAAGACAAGATCAAGGAAGATGACAAAGCCGCGATCGAGGCGGCGCTCACGCAGCTCAACGACGCCGCGATCGAACTCGGCAAAGCCGTCTACGAGGCCACCTCGTCCACCGTCGGCGCCGGCTCAACTGAAGGCGCCCCCGACGCGTCAGCCGAAGCGAAACCGGATGAAGACGTCATCGACGCCGAGTACGAGGTCAAGGACGATACGTAAGGGCTTTGCCCGGCAGACCGCATCGCACACACCGAAGCCCACGGGCTCGAGCCCGTGGGCTTCTTCATTGCCCCGGCGGGCCGCAGTTCACCGACCACATCCTCGTATGATGCCGCACGTTTCCAGCGAGCTGCACGGTTCACGCCCGTTCCCTGAGCTTTGGCTCTAGGATGAGTGCGCCCACACTCGATTGACGACTTGTCGCATGCCCACACCACGCCGCCGACGCAGGTTCTTCCGCGTAGCCTTGCGTCTCATCGCGGCCCTTGCGATTCTCATCCCTGGCTGGCTCATCACACTGCGCGCCACGAGTCCATGGCGGGTTGTGCGGACTTACACCCTCGACATCTCTTCGACAGCAGCACAGATCACTGACCATCCGAGGCGACTTCGGGTCGCCACATACAACATTGCGCACGGGCGCGGTTTGGCCGAGAGCAATTGGGATGGTTCGTCCGCAGAGCGTGAGACGCGATTGGAGGAGATCGCATCATTGCTGCGCGAGGCGCAACTCGACCTCGTCGTACTCAACGAGGTCGATTTCAATTGTACTTGGAGCGGCGGCGTCAATCAGGCAAAGCTCATCGCCAAGGAAGCGGGATTCCCGTACATTGCCGAGCAGTGCAGTTACGATACCGGCCTGCCACTCTTCACCGTCCGGTTTGGCAACGCAGTGTTGAGTCGCTACCCGATCGTTCGTGCCCAGCTCGTGGACTTCCCCACCTACTTGAAGTGGGAGGCCATGCTCGGCGGCAAGAAGCGCGGACTTCTCTGTACGCTGCAACTGAGCGAAGCGGAATCTGTGCGCGTGCTCGCGGTCCATCTGGAACATCGCGATGAGGCGACGCGGGTTGGATCAGCGCGCATGATCATCGACTTGGCGGAAGAACAGGCGACGCCGCTCATCGTGGCCGGGGATTTCAACAGCACGCCGCTGGGGTTTCCGTTGGCGCAGATCGATCATGAGGGTCACAATGCGCTCTCACTACTCCTCGGCAGCGGCTTGTTTGATACTGACCTGAAGAATCCACCCTCCCCGGATGACCTCACATTCCCGTCCGACGAGCCGTACTTCGTGATCGACTGGGTGCTCGCACCAAATGAGTGGCGCACCGTGTCACGCCGCGTTGTCCCCACCGATCTTTCCGACCACCTTCCAGTGATCGTGGAACTGGAGTTCGAATCGACCCGTTCGCGCTAAGAGAGTGTTTCGGAACCCTCTCCCCACCCCCTCCCGGCAAGGGAGGGGGAGTTATGCAACAGTATCAAGGCCGCTTCCAGTATGAACGGTTGCACTGCCCGCTGCGCGTCAACCTGCAACTCTTATGATGCTTCAGATGCCGGGCCCCCAGCACCATTCAGATCGGTCACCGGCCGAAATGAAGATGGTAATCGTCGTGGCCTGTGCCGTCGCTTCGCTGGCGATGGTCGTGTGGTCACTGGCTGGGATGACGATCGACCGCACACCGATCCCCGAGGCAGGACAATCGAACCTCCGAAACCTCTGGCCGTTTTGGATTGCCTCCGGCTGCGGCTGGGCTTCGTTGACTGCCATGTGGATTTTGCTGCGCCGAACGCCGGTCGGGAGAAGCGTGGTGGGGTTTGGTCGGTCGGCGCTGCTGATCCTCACCGTCGCCGTCGCGGCTCGGGTGGCGGTGTTGTTCACCCACGAGCCGGCCCTTAGCGATGATGTGTACCGCTACGTCTTCGACGGCCGAAACGCCGCTGCCGGGATCAACCCCTATCTGAAAACGCCAAATGAGTGCTTCGGCGTCATCGAGGATGCCGCAGAGGACTGGCCGGGCCAGGCCGATCTGCTGCCGCTGATCAACTACCCGCAGCTTCACACGATCTATCTGCCGGCCAGCCAGTGGGTGTTCGCATCAACGGGGCTGGCCATCATGGATGACTGGTCCGATCCGGCCTCCAGCGCCCGCGTCTTTCGCGCGGTGTTCATCGGGTTCGACCTCGCGGTGATCATCGGGCTGCTGATCGCGTTGGCCCGCGCCGGCAGATCGCCGTGGTGGGCGGTGCTGTACGCCTGGCACCCGCTGCCGATTGCTGAGTTCGCCGGCTCCGGACATCTGGACAGCCTCGGCATCGCGCTGCTGGTGGGAGCTCTGCTGGCATACACGAAGGCGCCAAAGAAGATCTGGGAATGGACGGTGATGCTGGCCGTGGGAACGCTGGTGAAGCCCGTGGTCCTGCCCGTCGCGGCGCTTCTGCTCAAGGGCAGGCCGTGGCCGGCTTGGGCGCGCAGCCTCGCCATCGGCGCAACCGTGTGTCTGTTCATCGCCGGGCCCCTGTGGCTGACATACGACGCCCAACCGCTGAAGAACATGGTCTCCACGGCTGAGCTCTTCACCCTCAAGTGGGCCCACTTCGGAAGCGTCTACGAGCCCATGCTGTGGACGATCGAGAAAGCTCAGCCGCAACGGACCAACGACCAGCAGGAGGTTCTCGCCCGGCGGCTCTGTATTGCGATGGTCGTGGCCGTGGTGGTGGTCGTCTGGCTGCGGAGCCGCGACGTGTGGGGGGGGTCTCGAATGATTCTTTTCGCCATGGTGCTCCTGTCGCCAACCGCCCACCCGTGGTATCTGCTGTGGTCACTGGCCCTGATGCCGATGACCCGGAGCCCGGCGTTGTGGATCGCCTCGCTGACCCTGCCCTGGGGCTATGTGGTCCTGGGCGACGTGGTGAGTTGGTCGGTATCGCCGTGGGTCATGGTCGCGGCGTATCTGCCGGTGTACGCTGCGCTGGTCTTCGACGCTGCCAAGGGTTTAGCCGTCGCTCGTAGAGCGACGCGCGGCTCTGCGAGCCGCGGCTAAACGACGAGGATCGCCATGCAGGTTGCACGAGTCATCGAGGTACTGGAGTCGATCGCGCCGCTGGGATGCGCGGCTGAGTGGGATAACGTCGGTCTGCTCATCGGTTCGACGAAGTGGCGGGCGAACTCGATCATGCTCACGATCGATCTGACCGAAGCGGTGCTGCACGAAGCGATAGAGGCGGGCTCGCGGATGATCGTGTCGTATCACCCGCCGATCTTTGAGCCGCTCACCGCACTGACTGACGCCGTGCCCAAGCAACGAATCGCGCTGGAGGCAGTGCGGGCGAAAATCGCGGTGTACTCGCCGCACACTGCCCTCGACGCGGCCCCGGGCGGGATCAACGACTGGATCGCATCGGGACTCGGCCACGGCGACGTTCGGCCGCTGCATGTGTATGAATCGCTTCCAGAGACCGAGCAATGCAAGATCGTCACGTTCTGCCCGGCCGACGCGGTCGATCGGCTGCGCAACGCCCTGGCCACGGTCGGGGCGGGGCGGATCGGCCGATACGAGCTCTGCTCCTTCGAGATCAAGGGAACGGGGACGTTCTTCGGCGGCGAGGGAGCCCGCCCGCGAGTGGGGCGCACCGGAGCGCTGCAGCACGTTGATGAGATCCGCCTGGAGATGGTCTGCCCGCAGGCGTCGCTGGCGCTGGCCGTCACGACGCTTGGGCAATTCCATCCGTACGAGGAGCCGCCGATTGAAATCTATCAACTCCTGCCCCGCCCCCGGCGAGATACCGGCCAGGGTCGAAGGGTCGTCCTCGACCGCAAGGTCTCGCTTCGCGCGCTCATCGAGCGGATCAAGCAACGCCTGGGCGTTGATCAGCTTCAAGTCGCCGCGGCGCACGCCGCGCCGCGCCGTTACGGCACGATCGGGCTGTGCGCGGGAGCGGGTGGATCGTTGCGAACCGAAGCGACCGCCCAAGGGTGTCAAGCCTTCATCACCGGTGAGATGCGCCACCACGACGTGCTCGCCGCGCAAGCCGACGGCTGCACGGTGATCCTCGCCGGCCACACCAACACCGAGCGCGGCTATCTTCGTGTGTTGCGCAAACGACTTCGCTCCGCGCTACCGGCGGTGCAGGTAGTCATCTCTAAGAAGGACTGCGATCCGCTTCGCGTGATGTAGGCAAGAAGAGGGTGACGCACGATCATTCTCGGACGTGTATTTGGGTGATCGCTGCGCCGATATGAAAAGGTCGAAAATGTATTTGTGAACTTGCCAG
>JADFIM010000263.1 GCA_022566725.1 Planctomycetota bacterium | reverse complement strand
GCGATGACCACCCTCGGCCCCAAGATCCGGCTTCGCCCGTTGACCTTGCGAATGAAGTAGCTGAGCATCGCCTCGGTGATCTCGAAGTCGCTGATCACGCCGTCCTTGAGCGGACGGATCGCGCTGATCGAGCCCGGCGTCTTGCCCAGCATTTCCTTGGCTGACCAGCCGACCGCATTGCCGTTATTCAGGACGCGGTTCGTGCCTCGCTTCACCGCCACCACGGACGGCTCGTTGAGCACAATGCCCTCGCCGCGGACGCAGACTAACGTGTTACAGGTACCCAGGTCGATGCCCATATCGACGCTGAACCAGCCAAGGAACGAATCGAGGAACACCGAAGCCAACTCCGTTTGGGTGAGGACCGATCAAAGAGGCAACTATCCTACCCGGGACCTAGCCTCTTGATCGACCAAGTACGAGGTTTGCTTGCGAATGATACACAAAGAGCGTCATCAGGGCAGCCCAATGCCGCCGCCTTGTCATTGGAATCGTCGGGGCGAGTGTGCGCCCGGCCGGGTCACTTCCCGACGAGCTTGAACACGCCGCCGGGCTCATTGGGCACGCTAGAGTGGTCGAGATTGCGCTTCGCCAGAAGAAACACGCCGGCTAGAAGCACTAGAAACGCCACGCACACTAGGCCGGCATACACGTCGAGATCACCGCCGGTACGGCGAACCGGGGCATTGAACTGGCTCATAATGATTCTCCTGGTCCCTATAGGGGGGAATCAACCCCGGCCGGCGCGGCCGTAGACCCGATCTCCCGGCTCGACCCGGCCCCGCTCCTCAGACTCCAGCTCGACGATGCCGGTGGAGCGATTGATGTCCACCGAGATGATCCGCAGCTTTCCGATGAAAGTCCCGCCCCGGCCGATCGTGAGTTCCCAGCCTTCCTTCACGCCATCCCGGGAACCGGCGTTGATCTCGGCAAGCTTCTGATTACTGCTCCGGCGGACGTTGATGATCTGCGCGTCGAGGTCGCGGTCGATCGGAGGCGCCGGCCGACGGCCGGAGCGCCCTGCAATCTCCCCCAGCTCCCCGAAGCGAGTGACATACATGGCGAGGTGCTCTAGGGTCTTGGTATGGTCGCCTCGAAGTTGCTGAAGTTCTTCCTGAAGCGCTCGTCGGGCCGCCACCGCGACTTCCAGTTGCGCATCCCTATCCCGCAAAGCTTCGTCCAGCTCCACGGCACGGCGTTCGGCTGCCATCGCCTCTGACCGCATCGTCCGCACTTCCGACAGCAGGCCTTTTGTGAGCTCCTGGCCGGCCGAGACGCTGGACGCGAGCTTTGCTAGATCGGCCCTGATCTTTGCCTGTTGACTCTCGGCCCCGGCCAACTCAATCTGCATCTCGCGTATGTCGGCCGCCGCCGCGTCGCGCTCTTTCGCAAGCGCCTGCTTTCGGGCGGTCAGTTCCTGAATCTGCAGCTGAAGCCGAGTAATCTCCGCGGCATGGACGGCCTGCTCAGCCCCGAGCCGGTCAACGGCCGTCGCGGCCTGGGCATCGGCCCCGAGATACTTGGCCTTGAAGCTGTCCTCGTTGTAGGCGTAAACCACTACCAGAGGCACGAGCAGCAGGGCCAGCAGCGACACCAGCACGATAAAGATCTTCGTCAGAACATGCACCTTCAGTTCCCCACGTCTGTTGGCGTCTATCGTCGGCGCCAATTCACGACCGGGCAGGGACATGACCGCCTCAGAGAGGTCTCAACCTCCAGGCGGCTTAGGAGGTCTGGGGTCCAGTCTCTGCCGATAATCACAACGCGCCTGCCGAGGCGCAAACAAACACCGACAAACCTGCCGGATACCTTGTACCCTGTGGCACCATTCGTGTCAATACCGCGGTCGGTTCCGCCCAGCCTTCACGGCTGCTGAACCTGCAGGATCGCGCTGGCGGCCGCGACCTGCACCAGGGGGTTGGGATCGTACAACATGGTGGCCAGCGTGGGCAGAGCAGCCGGATCGGCGACTTCGCCCAGCGTCAGCGCCGCCTGCGCCCGGAGCTGATATTGCTCGATGCGGCTGTACTCCATCGGCACGTCAATCGTCGCCCGGGTAGGGTCGATCCGGGCCAACGCCCAGATGGCGGCCATGCGAACCTCGGCCGGCTGCTGGAACCGGCCGGGCGGCGGGCGAGACGGATCAGATTCGCAACCACCCGCTCGTCCTTCAACCGGCCGCAGATCAT
>JADFIM010000006.1 GCA_022566725.1 Planctomycetota bacterium | reverse complement strand
CGTCGAGATTCGCTTGCGTGCAGTTCTCGCAGGGCGGGCTCGGCGGGTTCGGATCGTTGACGGCCGAGCACCACGCACCCAGCAGAATCGTGAGGTCCTTTGAGTCAGCGCATCCGTCACCGTTGAGATCGGCGGTGGGCGGCGGCTCGCACAAGACCTCGATCACCGTGAAGTCGTCCACCGCGGCCTCGACCAGGGAGCCTGAGCCCTCGTCGGACGCAATGAACCGCACGCGTACCTGGGCGGTCGGCGCAACGAAGTCGGCGACGTTGAACTGATGGAAGATCCACCCGCCGGACGTCTCCGGGCCGGCCGGACCGACCGTCTCCACGTTGGTCCAGGTTGATCCGTTGTTGTTGGAGATGTCCACGACGAAGACGTCCGCGTTGGGCGAAGCCCCGGTATCGTTGGAGTACCACCGCCAATAGCTGATCTCGGCATTCGTGGCGCCTAAAAGATCAATGACCGGCGAGGTCAGCGTGGTCTGGCCGTTGTCCACGTCAAACGTACCTAGGCCACCACCGGCAAAGCCATCGGTGACCCAGCAAATGCTCCCGGGGTTTGGCGTGTGATCGTTCTCAGGTTGGGCTGCGGTCCCTTCGGGATCCATTCGGTTCCAAATCCCAGTCGTCGCGTCGTCACCCGGGGCGCCGACAACCCAGCCGGTGTCCCCCTCGAAGTCATCTTCCAACACGACCTGCAGTCCGGTGGCGCTGAGAACGGCAAAGCTGTTGGCGGGCGCTCCATTCGGCGTAACCACTTCCTGGCCGGTGGTGGTCTCGGCGCTGAAGTAGAACGCGACCTGGGTGCCACATTCGGCGGCGGGGAAGATCGCGTCATAGAGGTTGGGCACCACCTCGGTCATGGGAATCGCGACGAAGCCGGCGCCGACATCAACGTGCAGCACGCCGGTGTTGGGCTCGGGCAGCGCAGTCAATGCTTCAACAACCACAGGCACCGTGGTTCCGCCGGCGGGGGTGATCACCTCCGGCAGCCCCTGGGGAAACGAGAACGACAGCAAGGCGAGTTCCGGAGCATCCATGTTGTGGGCAGAAAAGCCGGCGTTGATCTCGGTGTAGTGAGGCGTGCCGTTGAAAATGTCGCCGTCGTCATCGTCGAGCGTGAGGAAGTCGATGGTGATGCTCGGCGTGATCGACGAGCCGTTGTGCAACAGGATGCTGTTGACCGTGAGATTGGACAGGATTTCCAGGTAGGTGGACGGATTGCTGGCTAGCAACTCGTTGCGGGTGCTCCACACGCAGCCGGAGAGCAACTGGCCGCAGAAGTGGATGCCGCCACCGCAGGGGTATTGCAAGTTGTTGTCGGCGGTGCGCAGGCCCGCATTGCAGTTGTTTTGGAAGCCGATGGCGAGGATCGGCTGGTCGGTAATCAGCACGCCTATCAGATCACCCATGCCCTCGCCGTAGGCGCCCTGGCCGCTGCCGGCCACCTGCACCAAATGGTGGCCATACTCGTGGTGCACCACCGTCGAGTTGGCCGTGTTGGGGCAACCCCCGCCGGAGGTGAAGAAGTTGATCGACTGCTCCACGATGCTGTAGAACGCGTTGCAGTTATCGTTGATGTTGACGTTGACATCCATGTCCATCTGGTTGTTGATGACCGGATAGGCCGGGTTGTACGTCAGCACGAAGTCGCGCGCCACGTTTGCTTCAACATACCCGTTGACCTCCGCCCGAATGAATTCGCTTGAGTTGGCGGCGTTGTGGACGAAGTTGGCCGGGCCCGGCGGAATCACGTTCTGGCTCAGCACGGTGTCGGCGCCGGCGATGTTGTTCACGTTGAACCACAAGCCCTCGACCCGCGACTGCACGGTGACCGCCCCCGCTCCACCGTTGGGGATGATGAAGTCGCCGTTGGCGTCAGCGAACGCCACCGTGGCGCCGATGTTCACCCGGGCATACGGCATCGGCTCCAGTGCTTCGGGGTCGCAGATGTCCGCCCCGATGCCCTGCGTCGCCAGGCCGCTGACGTTGCCCGCCACATCCACGTTGAGGATCTGATCCTCCCGGTAAAGAACTTCGGCGGTCTCGGCATCAACGAGGTACAACCACTGCTGATACGTCTGGGGCTGCACGATGCTCCCGCTGGTTGCCACAAACTGCATCGCCAGCCTCGGCTGGACAATCATCTCATCCACCCCGGCCCAGATCACCAGTTGCGGCTCGCTGAACTGGGCATCCGGCCCAACCGCGCTCACGACGGCCTCTTGCACCGCCGGCTCGACCTTGACGGGCCTAGCGCCCTGAGCGGGAACCTCAAAGTCGCCCAGATCACGCAGGTCAGCCGACGCCAAGACCAGCGGAAAACCGGGCTCATTGCGTACAAGAAGCGTCAGCCGTGATCGAAAGACCGCGATGCCGTCCTTGACCTGGCTGTAGTACACCCCCGTGAACTTGTATTGGCCGGTGGCGGGCTCGTACATGATCGGCTGGAGGTGATGCCCATCGGGAAAAGGCCCCCTGGGCACCAGTTGGGCAGGGTCCACCCCGAACATCGCCACGTGGTTGAGGCGGAACTGTTCAGCGCTGTCTACGGCGCTTGCGCCGTGAGAGAACGCGGCTCCGTACACACGACTGATTCGCCCGGCCCACTCGTAGAGAGCCGTGTCCGGGTGCGCTTCAAGAAACTGCCCGACGAGCTGCGCGCTGGTGCTCGGCCCGTTGTCGGGGCTGTCCAGCACGGGATCAGACCACGACGGTGCGGGAGTGCCCACCAAGAGAATCCCCGCCATCCCGATGGCGGCAACCAGCGTTGTGCGTGCCATGGATCGACCCTTCCTTTATTCGTTCCGGTTCGTCTGGGCTATGACCCCCGGCGCAGACTGAAGCACTTCAGTCCGCCGCGTCTGTGACCACTACTATACTACCGGTGAATCACCGCCACGCAAGGCCGATCGAGGCAAAAACGCCGCACGACCAGCCCATTCTGCCGCTAATGGGCAACCTTGCCATGTTTTGATCTGCTATGCCATGGCCGCCAAGACCAAGCGAACCCCGAACAAACCGACGATCGAAAACCGGCGGGCCAGGTTCGACTTCTTCATCGACGACACGCTCGAATGTGGTATCAAGCTCACCGGCACGGAGATCAAGTCCGTCCGCAACGGCCGGGTGAGCCTCGCCGAAGGGTACGTACGGGCGACCCAAAGCCCCCCGGCTCTGGCGCTGCACGGCGTGCATATCGCGGAATATCCGCCGGCGGGCAAGCAACTTCAACACGACCCGACGCGCGTCCGCACGCTGCTGGCACATCGTCGGGAGATCCGCAAGCTCGCGGACAAAACGCGCCAGAAGGGCTTTACCATTGTGCCGCTCAAGATGTACCTCGTCCGTGGCCGGGCCAAGCTGCTGATTGGGCTCGGACAGGGCAAGCGCCGCCACGACAAGAGACACGCGCTGGCCAAACGCCAGGCTGAGCGCGAGATCAAACGAGCGATGTCGCGATCCCGCCGGTGAAGCGGTCTCCGGGAACTTCCAGAACGCAACGTTCAAGGGCCAGCGGTTCGTCGCCGAGACGGACGACTCGGGCCTTCTTGTGAGACGGCGACAGTGCGGCTATTGGCGGCGACGACGGCGCGGCCCAACCATCCCGGCAAGCCCCATGAACACAATGGACCCCGGCGCTGGAATGAGCACGCTCGTTCCCGCATAGTCACCCCCATCGGTCGGCTGCGCCAAAGACCCGATGGTTGCGGCATAATCGACGATACCATCCTCCTTACCCCAGAGCGTTGGGAGGCTGATGGCGCCAAGCGGGACAGCACCCCAGATGCTGAACGGGCCGAACTCGACCGGAACGGTTGCAACCACGGAAAAGTCCGCCGCGTCAACGATTGGCACCTGGCCGGGAACCGGAAGGTCAACGAGGATAATCAGGAAATCAACGCCGAGCTTCAGGCTCTCAAAGGGCGGAGACCACATATTCTGAAACGGGGGCACCCCCGAATCGGAACTCTGGTCGACATCCAGGTCGATCAGACCGTACAAGGCGTTGGGCGCGCCCGACGATGCCGACTGGATCGGCGTGAAGAAGGTGACCTCGAAATACAAAAAGTTGGCGTCATAGACCAGCGCCACCGTATCGAGATCCAGCAGCGGCCCGGGCTTTCCCAGGACGGCAATCGCATCGCCTTGGGGATCGAAGATGAAGTCCGCGTGGGTGGCCTCAACCCAAACCGGCAGCACAGCTATAGCCGCCATCATTCCCAAGAGGTTCTTGTGCATCAGGCTCTCTCCTCTTCTCTCTTCTCACCAAGGAGCGTGTTGAACGACCGGCCACCGCCGCAGGCCACGTTCGGCTTCTGAAGGGGGCAGGTCAAGCCGAACAATGCCACCCTATCAACCGTGCCTGCGGGGCAGGATCACTCAATCGCCTCGAATAGCGGAGCCACGTAGTGAAAATCTTCGCCGGATCTGGCGTTGAACAGAAGTTGGTCGATGCCAGAAATACCCAGTGCCTCATAGTCGAATGCGTCACCAAAATTACCCTTGATCACATCTTTTCGCAGCGCCGTCCGGAACTTGGGTGTCTTGATCCGGTGGAAGTCGGGTACTTGCGTGGTGAACACACCATTCACCCGCAACTGGATCTGGCGGGCGACCTCGGCGGCCGTTTGCCCGGTCGCGAGCCCGGCATCGGCGCGGATGGGTACTATGCCACCTGGGTCCATCACCACAACCTGTACTCGCCCGCTGCCGTCTTTCATCGGGACAAATCCAAAGTTGTCCCATTTGTTGTCGAGCCAAACGAGGCCCTGGCGATTGAGATCACGCATCGCACCTTCGAAAGCCATCATCTGAGCGATGGTCATACGGCCGCCTTGCCTTGCAATAGTCGTTTGCGCCGTTTCAGGGACACGCTCGACAACCATGACTCGCGAGATTTCAGGTTGGCCAACCTCGCTCAAAACCACATCAAAGGATTTTTCAACACGTACGGGTCGGATATGCTCCGAATTGACACGGGTCCGGAGCGCGCGGTCACCGAACTCATCCAGAGCCGCCGCCGGGGCGCCGTCCTTCACGGAGGTAATGCGAATAGCGAGATTGTCCGGATCGTCGGCATGGGCAAACACTTCGCTCGTATAACCGCCGCCGAGACGTTCGCCGAGCGGCAGTTCCTCAAATCCTTCCGCCGTCATGAAACGCACGTGGGCGTCTTTCGGCACCCGGGCCTTCAGCGCGTTGGGGACCTCACCCGAGGTCCTGGGCGTCTCGATCCTGCCCTGCGATGGCGGACGGGCCGTTGCAAGACCGGATTCGGCGTCGGGATCGAAGCGCATTGGCTCCGATGGCGCAAAGGAGTCGACGACATCGACTGGCGCAATATCCGGCTCAGGCAGAATACGGGCTGCATCGTTGAGCCTACGGTACTCGTCGACCATCGCCAGGGCTCTTTTCTCGGCGGAGGACAGAGCCGCGACGCCCGAACTCTGGCGGCGCATGTGGGCACTCATCGCGAAGGCCCCGAAGTCCTGCAGGTCGACCTGTCTCAGGGCCGAAATATCAGCCACTCCCTCAAGAGCGCTGGCCACATGCCTGCCGCGTGCGACACGGCGCAGCGCTATGAGCCTCGGTAGGGCTTCAAGTCCGCCGCCAACAGCTCCCAAGGCCGAAGTCCCGATACCAAACGCGGTGCTGACCCAACCTTTGGCGTTCTTCAACGCTTCTTCATACCGGTCGTCGCCGATAGTGACGGATGCTCCCAGGGCAAACCTCAACTCGGCTTCACTTGCAAAGTACTGCGACAGCTCGTGGACACTCGTGACAGCCAGGTCCACGAGGTCAATGGCGAATAACGCAACAACGATGATCGCATTCTCGGCCAGCATGAAGGGCAGGGTGAGAAAGGCGATGGCCGCAAGAGTCAGGTCGGTATCGACCTTCGCCCTCATTTGCTGCTGCCTGACCGCTGCGGCTAACGGTGCCACCTGATCGACCCAGAACCGCGCGGAGGCGTCGGGCGTCCACAGCAGGCGCAGCTCCGTGCCCGGCGCGCCCGTCTGCGCCAGCGTCACCAGCTCCGCCTTCAGCAGCCTGCTCATTGGCTCGAAGCCGAATCCCGTCAGGAGAACCAGGTCTTCGACCTCGCAGTCACCTGCCTCCCGCGCCTCCTCCAGCGCCTCCTTTACAGCCTCGATCAGCTTGCTCAGGGCGGTCACTGTTTCCCTTTCCCGCCATGCTTCGATCGCTTCTTCCGTCACGCCATATTGATCAGCCACCCAGTCGGCGTCGTTCATGATGACATAGCCGTATATGTGTTCCCCGTCTTGGAAATCATTGACTTTCATCTTCAGCAGTGGATAACCGTCACGGTGTGCGCGCGGCTTCATGTAAGCAAGAAGCCCTTTGACAGCCTGCTTGTTGCCCTTGATCCACTCGAGTTTCCGTAGTTGCTTTTCCGTGACCGCCACGAACATGTCGCGAATGAGGATGGCCGCGGCGTGATGACCGAACCTAACCGACTGACCTGGAAACCAATCACTGCCGGGCAGGATCATTAGATTCCAGATTTCATCTGACTCGGTGTTCGTCAGCTTGTTCCAGTCTTCAACATTGACCTCTTCATTACAGGCAGCGGCCCGATTCAGCGCGTCCTTCCAGAGCCAACTGTAGTTGCCCGCGGCTGGTGTTGTGTTGATCGTGACCGAGGCCACAATCGGGTCCAGCGGAATCCGGAAACTCAGGAAAATAAAGTCCGGGTCGACACGGGCCTGCAGAACACCCAAGCTGTCTCCGCCGAGTCGGACCGGGATTGCCCTACCCCCCGCCAGCGAGGCCGGGCGCCCCTGCCGGTGAAGGTCGAGCGGATCCGTCAGATAGAGGCGACCACTGCCGATATCACTGCGCCGCGCCATCAAGGCGATCTCCTCGGTTTGACCGGCGCCAAGTTCCTCCGGATTCAGAAATACCCGGATTTCCTCCAGCGGCAGGCGCATGTTCGTTTGGACAGCGAGATGAATGCGCTCGGGCAAGTACGCATTGTTGAGAAGATCAAAGCTGCCGTCGTCGATAACGCGTACAAAGGAAAGCCTCGCCGATATATCGCCAAATTCAAGGCTCCAGTGCCCCTGGGCACCCGATGCCGTCACCGTGTGCTGGCCGGGCAAGATGCCTTTCAGAAGATCGGCGCGAACAAGGATTGCGTCATATCCGTCTGCCTCGGAGCGCTCGGAAGCGGCCTTGGCATCATCGGTATCGTAAAAGCGCATCCACCCTTCGGCGAACAACTCTTGATAGAACTGGCTGTTAGAATCGGGATAGGCGAGAAAGCCGTAATGGACGGTCTCGGTGTCGGGCAAAACCAGTTTTTCAGCTGGGTGCTGTGGCAAATTGTGGCCAACGATCACGAGATAGCGGGAGTGCCGACCGCGGCTGTTTGGCCCGAATGGATAGGGGTATGATGGGACCTCGTGCTCGACCCGGGTCTGATCGGCGATGACAACCACATCCATGATTCGCGGCGGCGCCCTGTCGCCCAGGAGCCCCCCGAGCTCCGACGCTCCGCCCAGATCACCAGCACTTTGAAGGTTTGCCGTCCAGATCACCATGCCGGTCATCGGCGCCACGGCGTGAAATAGAAGGTCACTGACTTCGCCGGGGTCCATATCACCCAAGAAGCAGCGGTACTTTCCGTCGCGCAGGTCTTCGCACAAATCGGTTTGGCAGACCAGGTTCCGTGGGGCGTGCTCGGTACGGGGGTCGACGAGCGTCAGGTCCACGGAGACGCCGGCTGCCGTGTATTGGCTCGAATTCTCAATGCGAAACCCGATGGTAAGGGGCAGGCCGGACATCGGCTTGCGTGGATATACGGCGGCTTCCAGCGCCAGGAACGGCGGCGCCCTGTAGGCAGGCCCCCTTATCGGGGTCAGCAGATACGTGTGCCACTCATCATCGAGGATACCTGTCCCAACGATTTGGCCCCGGTTGTTAATGCTGATGGCGGACCATAGCCGCCACCCACTGTCATCGGGAATCAATTCCTGCAGCGGCTGCGCTCGATCCGCCGTCCATACCACCGGAACCTCCACCCTCATCTGCCCGCTTGGAGTCTTCGCCACTGCGTTGAACGACAGATTTCCCACAGCCGTACCATCGTCATTGATGCTCAAATAGACAGTTCTGAAATACGGTATGTCGCTGGTCTTGATAAATGTCAGCTTGGATATCAGCGACGGCGACAGGATCGCTTGCTCGAGTTCTTGAATCTGGCCGCCTGGGAAGTTGTACAGGATGTAGCTGTGACTGAAATCTTTGCCCACAGTCGGCAAAAGTATCTGTCCCTTCGAATTGAATATTAAATCTCGGGTGACGTCGCCAAGGCTGCTGGAATGTCTGTACTCGCCGAGATCGAGGCTCCGGAATCCTTTGACCTTATCCCACACCCAGATTTCCCAAATATCCATTTCCCGATTCATAAAATCAACTATGTACACGATACCGAGCACTTGACCCGCGTCGTTCAAATCCAGCGCAACATCGCGCGGCTGGCACATTCCACGGATTGTGTCCGGATCGCCTACCATCTCGCGTTTATCAAACTTCACAACCTGCGACGAACCATCAAGCTCCACGACCGCAAAACCACCGGTCCCACCTTCGAACGTTGTCAAGATCTGCCCGGCCTCATTGAGCATATGGGGTGAACCCACGCCTTCGGGAAATCGGACAGGGCGCTCTCCGTAATCGGCCACGAAGAACCTCTCGAAATCCCAACCCAATTCCTTCTGGACGAGTTTGCCCTGAATGATCATCCCGCCTTCGCCGTTAAGATCGAGTACTGTTGACGAGTACGGAGTCGCCTCTCCGTTTCGAATGATAGTGCTGCGAAAATTGTCGTTTCTGCTGGCTATAACAACTCCTGTGTCGCTGATCAGAAGCGTGTCTGTGTTGACATAGGCAACGGAGCTCAGGTCAAGAAGCCTTCCCAGATCTTCAACCGTATATTCGGGTTCTTCCGCTTGGCCGTACGCCTCTGAAGACACCACAACCAAAGCGACCATGCACATCAGCAAGCCCACGGAACCAATAGTCAGCAAGTGCTTCATAGAACGACCTCCGAAATCGAGCTGCTGTTCTCGCACATCTTGAGCACCGCATCCGCCATCTGCCGCATGACGTGCGGTTGTATAGGCTTGGTCAATACTTCCCCCGGCTGCCAATCCGGATAGGCCTCGGATAGACGGGGCGGCCAATCGTCCGTCTCCCAATCCTGCGCCGCGGCAAGGCTGCTCAGGCCGGCTGTTAGCATCGCCAACACTGCGAGTGTGAGCACCCGCAAGAGCGCCCGGCGGGAAGATCTTCGAGTGAGTCGTAAGTCACGCATTGTCATCGTCTCCTCGACACCCGGACGACTCGTGCCATTGCACCAGGCCTGGAATCGGCGCGCAGAATCCCATGCCGATGGATTACTACACTTCGCTTCCCCTACGCCGACATCTCCCATTGTACCTTGGCCAGGCTCAACCGCCGAGCGTTCTGAGGACGAGCGTAAAGCAGCTCCTCGGAAGTACAAGCATTTTTCAGTCGCTTGCAACTGAGCGGAATCAACGGTGACCCGCCGCGGCGGGCCCCAGGACGGCAGTCTGGAGTCCCGTGTACCTATTCGACGGCACACGCCGGATTGTCACGCCGCGATGCGCATTGACGTGACCCACGGCATGATCTCCGGGAACGGCAGCGTATTGAAGGACCGGCCGCCATCGGGTAGGTTGCTGGGCGGGCGGTCTGGCACGAGGTGACGCAGGTGCGCCGGAACGTCGAACTTCGTGTCAATGCTGCCCGGAGTATTCAACCGTGGAAAATACTTCTTCACGAGTTTGATATCCAATCGTTCGCTTACGAACTTGCCGGCCACCCGGTCGTAGCTGATCCAACCCCTGTGCTCGAGCATCTTCATCATTAGAAACTCGTTGTCCGGCCAGGGGCAGTATCCCATGTCGAGCAGCAACTGAGCTCTGGGCGTATTCTTACTTTTCAAGAGACTCCACATCCTGGATCCTTTTAGAAGACGATCTGCAGGTTTCTCGAGGATGAACTTCGTGGTTTCCAACGCGTTGGGCCCCCACACGCCTGACTGGAGGCCTTTCCCATACTTCCATACCCGGTCCTGGTCGAGTATGCCGCAGATAAAGCGACCACTCGTCAACTTTTCAAAGTAAAGGTTCTTGCTGTGCCCGTCTGACAAGCCAATCCCTTTCCTGCCCATTTTCTGATGGAGCTCGAGCAGCGCTTTCTGCATTTCAACATCCATCATCTTGCCGGAAACGTGTCTGTATATCCCAGGCGCGGGCATGAACTCCTGCACGAGGTAGGCCATATTATTGGGGCCTACACCGTGATCGATAATCCGAAGTTGGGGAATCCCGGCCTTCGCGAGCATCGCCTCGGCCTGGAGGGAGCGCTGGACATCCGCAATGCCCTTCGGCCCCGCCTCGAATACCTTGAGCGCACAGATGTCTCCCGAAACGTCGATGCCAAGCTGCTTGCAGATGGCCTTGAGTCTGGAACCAAGAGGAATCTTGAACACTTCTGCATACCCCCCTTCCGCAACAAAACCTTTGACGTCGAAGATATGCCAGAAGTTATTCGGGGGAATCCGCCGCGCTGAGACCTTGGCCGCTGCCGCTGCCGCTGCCTCCAAAGCATTCAATGTCTCGGGGCCGAGCGTGGCCGACAGGGTCAACGGGCGCGGTGAGATGAACCCGATGCTGCCATCGCGCATGACGATCAAGTCCTTCCCAAGAGTTCTCTCCGGATCGAGGTATCGCAATGACTCCGGGATACCGAAAGTTCCCAGCTCGTCCAGCGTCTTGGTGCCGCGTTCGAGAATGGTCGTTTCGAGCCCGGTCAGGGTCTGACCCGATGCCCGCATCTCGCTCAGCTGCGCGAGCCGGATAAGGGCAGATTTCTGCACTTGAGGAGGTAGCTCTGCGAACACATACGCCCTTTCGGCGAACACTGCCGCGACCTCCGCATCGGAACCAACCGCCACCCATGTACTGCGGGCATGGCGAAGCAAGGCGACGCTCGCAACTACATCCAGATATCCGCCAGCGAGTTCGAGCGCCACCGCCCAGCCTGGAATGCGGCGCAAGTTGGCGGTGATGTAGCGTTCCTCCCCGACCGCGAGATACGCGCCGATTGCGAACTGTACGTCGGCCTCGCGCCCGAAGAACTCCGGCAGCTTGTGGGTCAGCGTAGTCATCGCTGAACCGATCCCCGCCCCCGCTGCCAATATGGCGCCGGCTGTGGTTTCAGGCGCGAAGAGCATCACCAGGGCGAGCGCGAGTGCCGTAGCGTCGTTGATATTGTCGACCCGAGCCTCGTTCTTCAGAAACTCATCGCCCAGCTTCTCGAGCAGTGACAAGCTCTGACGCCCGAACCGATCGTATTCCCAGCGAAAGCCAATGCCGATCCTCTCGAACTCAGCGCGGTCCTCGACGAGGCGAAGCATGTTGGGACGAGCCCGTGATACCATGGCGCGCATACCGATTGTGGTGAGGCGAAGCAGCTGCTCGGCATCCGGATCGGTTATATCCATCTCGCGGGCGTAGTCGAGCGCCTGCTCCGCCGCGTCCACGTACCCGTTGAAAACGAACGCCGCCACCTTGGACTGCCACTCGGCTTGATCTCCCCAGAAGCCACGAAACGTCTTGGTCAGCCACGCCTCGTCGTAGGCGTTGCGGAACGGCACCGCCTGGCCCGTCAGCATCGTTCGCCGGAAGGGATCCCAGTCAAGCACCTGCAGATCACCGAGCGGTGACCCGGGGCGCAGCGCATCGTCCTTGAGCAAGACCCAGATCGCGCGCCCCCAACTGGGATCGGCTTTCAAGTCATCGCGCATCTTCTGGAGTCGCGGCAATGCCTCTTCCATCGACGCAATAAACTGTGTGCGAAGCAACAGCATGCCGGCGAGATGCTCGACCGTCAGCTCCACCTCACGCCCGCCGACCTGTACAAGCGGTGTGCTGTCCACAGTCTCCCACTTCTGGTTGAGCACGTTGAGGTAGAGCTCGCCATCGCTCATTCGCTCCAACGGGCGAGATAATTCGATCTTCGCGATCCTGGCGGCCTGTTCAACCGCCCCGCGATAAAACGAATTGACCTTGTCGGGCGTCGCGTACATCCGGGCTACTGCGAGCCTGTCCTGCCTCACTACGTCATAAGGCCCAACGCGCGCGGCGAGACGATCGCCCAAGCCCAGCGGCACCCAGAACACGCGCCATCCATCGACGACGGTCGTGCCAGGTGGGCTCTGCGGGTTATTGAGGCGAATGAGCGGCGTTCGGAACCGCCGTCGATTGCCGTCCACGCGCACGGCGTTCAGCGTGTACTTCTTGAAGTCCATCGGTTCAGGCGCACCTCCCGCCCGCGAACGGTACAAATCGATCGGGATCCGATCGGACGTCACCACATCGCCCGTCGTCTCAATCTCGACGAAGAACCGGTCGTATTTGAACAGCGCATCGACGCGCTCGTAGAGCATCTTTTGACCGTCGGGGCCTGTCTCAACGGATAAAGCACCGACCCAGCCCGGCACCGTCTGCCCAAGACCCAGAGCGCGAGTGAAGTACGTGCTCGCCATGTTCGTTGCATGAAGAAGCGTCCAATCGATGGACAGATCACCCAATTTGAACCTGTAAGGCCCTGCCCAAGTGTTGGGCGCCAGGTGAACCGCGACGACATAAACATCCGCATTTTCGATGCGCAGCGCCGGCCGACCTGCAGGTCGCGAGTTGCTCCGATCTTCAAGACCTCGCCAGAAAACCTGCCAATCTCCCTCATCGAACCAGTTCATATCCATCGAGTACGTGCCGGAGTGCAGCAGCTTGTAATCGAGATGCTTGTCCCCGCCGGCCCAGGTCAGGGCTGGTTTTTCAAGCTCCACATCGAACAGGTGTTGTCCATAGACGGCCATGATGATCCAACGCCCATTGAGTTGGTGCTCGTCGATGACCGGCTGTGGAATCAGGTGCGACCAGTCGTTGGTGTCAGGGCCGGGTATACCAGTGCCCCAGGTAATTACCTTCGGAACGGTGGGTGGGTAGTAGACGGTGTAGTTCGGATAGGCGGGCGGCTCGGCGCGAACGCTGAACTCCGTCTCAGCCACCACGGTGTGGACGAGGTCACGCAGTTCGATCACCAAGACGGTGAACTCCCCGACGGGAAGGCCGCGGACGATGACCTGCGGATTCTCCCCTTCCAGCGGGAAGGTGGCGGGGAGTTTCAGGATTTCATCATCGGGCCCCGGCGATTCGGGATCATCCCACTCCTCCCATTCCTCATCCAGGAACTCACCCTCCCCCGCGTCGGCGGGGTCGTCGCCCCGCCCCTCGTTGATGGCGACTGGAACGTCGGCCTCATCGAAGATCGCGGAAGTGTACAGGATCTTCATAGAGAATGACGCATCGGCTGCGGCAGCGAATTCCTTTGACCCCTGCACGTTGATGGTGACTACCTCGCCGTGGTCATAGCTCGCCTTGTCACTCGCCACGGAATAGGTGCGCGGGACGGGCACAAACGGGGCGACCGGTTCTATCGCCCGGACAACAAGGAAAACGAGGTTGAGTGATTGGTTCACATCGTCAAGCTGTCGCACATTCTCCATGCCGGCGATGTCCGCCTCCGTCAGCTGCAAATACTTCAGGCGAATCAGCGTGTTAACGAGCGTGAGGAGCGGCTCGTTCCACTCGTTGTCGAGGGTGACGACGGCGTAGATGGCCTCGGCCATCTCAAGGTTGTCCTGGTCACCGCGCAGCACCCACGTGCGGATTCGCTCGGCCAAATCGGCCTTGGCCTGTCGCAACTCGTCCGCCAATTCGGCACGGGCCGCCATGAGTTCGCTCAACGCTTGCCGTTCCTGCTCCCCCAGTCGGCGGCGCAGCGCCTCCTTGAACGCTTCGGGGTCGGGACGCTCAGGGTGGGCACTCATCTGCTCGCCATACTCCTCCTCGAGTTTCTCTTGCGCTTGGAGAAACTCAAGGTGCAGAACCCCAAATGCGCGTGACGTATGCCCGAGCCGGGCGGACCATTGGAACGATGACGAGAGTCCGGCCAGCAGCAGAAACCCATCCTCACCCTCGGGCGCGAAGTCCCTGAGTTCCTCGAGACGCTGCAGATACGAGATGAGGTTCGTCCCCACGGTGCTCGCGTCGTAGGGTTCGAAGCCGCTGGCGAACCCGCCGAGCGGCGTGAACTGGTCGTCGTTCGGCCGCCCTATCCAGGAGCGCTCACGCTCCAGCAGCATCTCGACGTCGGCAATCGCCGCTTCGAGCATCTTCTGTCCGGGGTCGTCCCCAGGCTGAGCCACCGCATTTCTTCCCGGAGCCGACAGCCCGCCGACGACACCGGCCCAAATCAGCGCGCCTACGACTGTGCTCAGGATTCGCGTCTGCTTGGCGTGCGTCGAATTCGTGTGTTTCATGTGGGCCTCCTCTTGCTGATGACCCGCCTCAGGCCACGAGGTGATTGGCCGTGCGAAGCGCCTTACGCCGACATTTCCCGTCTGACCTTCGCCCGGCTCCACCACCGAGCGTTCTGAGCACGAGTGTAACGCGCCCCCCGTACAAACAACCCTCTTTTCGTCGGGGTGTTGGGCCTGAAATGCGTGGCCGCAGGCCGATCTGGCCTCGCCGTACCCCACTCCGCGGGGTCAATCGCTGGTTCTAAAGCGGACCTGTCCAGATTGACATCGCAGACCCCTCGTCGTTTGGTGGGTTGGTGAGCGGTTCGCACCTGTCATATCGGCGCTGCCATCAGCGCCACCGCAGCGAGTGACGACTGGTTGGGTTTGGAAGATACCCGATCGCGTGGAGGCGGCGCTGGAGGCGCCGACGCGCCGATGAGCGTCCGTTGACGATCGCCTCGCCGTGGCCGGCTGGGCTATAAACGTCTACGGGCATGGGCCCCAGTTGGCCAACAGGATCAACATGTCGAACAGGCCGACGATGCCATCGCCGTCAAAGTCAGGCGGTCCGCCTGGGTTTTTGCCCCACTGGGCGATGAGGGCCAGCAGATCGAGGATTCCCACGGCGCCGGAGGCGTCGATATCCCATGGGCAAGTCGGCGCCGGACAGGCGACGAAATCGGCTCCACCAACGCCGACGACCATCTCGAGCGTTTGGCCTGGAGCGAGCTCGACCGTTGCGCTGCTCAGCGCCGCGGTGTGATCCTGTGGTGTGCCCGCAGTCAGGTCCTGATCGGCCAGCTGCGCGACACCGAAGTCGAGCCGGCCACGCAGGTGCGAGTATGTGTCAATCTCCCAGCCGTCATAGTTTGAGCAGGCACCGACCCACAGCGGATTTGGAGCCGAGTTGTCGCTCTGCTCGATGGCACGCGGTTGGCCGGAGTAATTCCCGGCAGCGGCGCTATGGCTTGTAAACCACCATAAAGCAACCTCTTGGATTGACCTTGGGTCGAATTGTCGGCTTGGCGAAGCCCTGGCGGCGATGAAGAATGCGAGGAAAATCACAGACTTCATTTGACCCTCGCCGTATAGGGCGTACCGTTTTCCTCAGATTCGATCGCACGCTACATCCAGGGGAAAGAGTTCCGGCAGCACCCCTTGCTTTGGGGTCTACAGCCCGAACCACCCAAGAACCGTTACTCGTGCGACTCGAACGCAGGCCGGCCGCAAGCAGATAGGCGGCGCGGACCCGCCCCGAATGGGTGTCGGCTGCCGCACGCAGTTGTGGTTGGGTGGAGCGGTTCGAGCGGGCGATGGAAGCAGTTGCGGGCAGTTTGTTGCTCGGAATGGGCGTGTTCGCAAGGCTGAGTTGAATATTTCAAGGGGCTTCCCCGGCGTGTCAATCCTAGTCGGTCAATCAGATATTGATCAGGTCCGTGATGCTACGGATCTGGTCGCGCTGATCGGAGAGCAGCTGCCGTTGCGGCCAAAGGGTCGCGAGCACGTCGGGCTTTGCCCTTTTCACGACGATCACGGGCCGTCGCTGACCGTCGTCACCCACAAAGGCAACGCGTTCTACAAGTGTCACGCCTGCGGCGCGGCGGGTGACGCGTTCAACTTCATGATGGATTATCACAAGATGACGTTCGGCGAGGCCCTGCGACACCTCGCCGATCGGGCGAGCATCACGCTCCGAAGGCCGCAGCAGCAACCGGCATCGGCAGCCAAGACCGCCTCAAGCGGCGCTGAGCTTCGCGAGGCCAACGCGCTGGCTGCTTCATTCTTCCGGGACACGTTGAAGCGTTCGCCAGACGCGACGGTCGCTCGCGACATGATTCAGAAGCGCGGCATCAGCGCGCAGATGGTAGAGGCCTTCATGCTCGGGGCGGCGCCGAAGGAGTGGGACGGCTTGTCTCGATTCGCCCGCAGCAAAACCGGCTCGATCAAAGCGCTCATCGGCGCCGGGCTGTTGAAGCCGCGATCGGAGGGCCAAGGGCACTACGACACGTTCCGCAATCGCCTGATCTTTCCGATCTGTGATGAGCTGGGCCGGCCTATTGCATTCGGCGGCCGAACGCTCGACCCCGACGATGAGCCGAAGTATCTCAACAGCGCCGAGAGCGCGGTGTTCCACAAGTCGCGCACGCTCTACGGCCTGCATCTTGCCAAACGAGCGATCATCGAAAGCAAACAGGTCATCGTGACCGAAGGCTACACGGACGTCGTCGCCTGCCATCAGGCGGGAGTTCGCCAGGTCGTGGCCACGCTGGGGACCGCATTGACCCAGGATCACGCGCGGATTCTCAAGCGGCTCTGTGAGGTGGTGGTGGTCGTGTTCGATGGCGACGAAGCCGGACAACGGGCCGCAGACCGTGCGGTCCAACTGTTCTTCGCTGAGCCGGTCGATGTGAAGATCTGCATTCTGCCCGACGCGCTGGATCCGGCTGATCTGCTTGGCCAACCCGACGGGCCCCAGCGCTTCCGGCAGGCTCTTTTGGCGGCGAAGGACGCTCTTGAGTACAAGGTCACTCGCTTTCGTGACGAGCTGGGCGCCGCCGGCGGCCTGTCCGGCCGGCAGCGGTGCCTTGAGAGATTCCTGCATGATCTGGCCAACCTCGGTTTCCATGCCATGCCCGGCGTTCGCAAGCGCCTCATCATCACCCACCTGGCCGATCTTCTTGGCGTTCGCATCGATGATATTGAACGGTCCCTACCCCGACCGCAGCGCAGGGCATCGGCTCCGAACCAACCGATCGAACCCCAGCCGACGAGCGACCCGGCAGCGTCGGAACTTCCTGACCGTTGGGCATCCCCCACGGTCGCGTCCCGGCGCCGGGCGGAGCATGACCTGTTGGGCATGTTGATCTACCAGCCGTCGCTTCGCACTCAGTCGATCGCGTCTGACGACGGCCGGCATCTGGAGGTTACCAGACTCTTTCAACCCCAGCAGTTCCGCGATCCAGCCGCCCGTTGCATTGCCGAGGTCGTTTTGCGATGGCTCGAGGATGGTCATGACTTCACCGTGCAACAACTCATGGCGAACCTCCAGGATCCCCCCCTGCGCAGGCTGGTCAGCGACCTCTATCTCGAAGGTGAGCGCCGCCTAGGCGCGCCAGGGCAGTCCGCCGTCGAGCACATGCAAGAAATCTGCACCACATTCCAAAGACTTGTGCGTCGCGAGCGATACCAGCAGGACTTGGAGGCCTATCGTCAGGGCAAGGCAGATGTGGGACGGGCTGAGGATGCGCTTCGCGATGTCATTGAACAACGACGTAGACAAGGGTACATCCCTGAGGCGATGCCCGCGCGAGTACGATCCGAGAGGTTAGGCGCGCCGTGATTCAGCAGATATCCGCCGTTGCGGCACCGCAGTCAATGGAGCAATGCCGGTGAGCACACAACTAATTGACATGCACCCAATCCTCCGTGAGCTGATCGAGCGTAGCAAGAAACGAAAGTGGATCAGCTACGAGGAGCTCAACACCTCTCTGCCGGACGAGATGGTCGATGCCGAGAAGCTCGACGAGCTGTTGGTGTCGATCGAGAGCCTGGGCATCGAGTTCCTCACCGAGCAAATGGCCCGCCGCAACAGGAATCAGGCCTTTCAAGCACCGCTGCAGACGAACCTGAAGTTCAAGCGCGATGCCCCGAACATGAACGCTGCGATTCCGAAGGTTCGACTTGACGACGACGGGGCCGCGGATGACGAGCGGGCCGCTGCCCTTGCCTTAGCCGAGCAGCGATCTGGCGAGGAGATCCTTGGTGACGCGGAAGCCCGAGCCGTGATTGAGCAGGCGATCGCGGAGGCCGGATCGAAGCGGATCGACGATCCCATACGGATGTATCTCACGCAGATGGGCACCATCCCCCTGCTGACTCGGGAACAGGAGATTCGGCTGGCCAAGAAGATCGAAACCACTCGCATGATATTCCGCCGGCGCGTTCTCGAGTCGGACTACGCGGCTTCTCAATCCGTCGATACGCTTCAGCAGGTTCATGAGGGGAATCTGCCGTTTGACCGAACCATGCGGATTTCCACGGCCGAGGAGAACGCCAAAGGCAAGATCGCCCTTCGGATCCCAGTGAATCTCCTGACTGTTCGCCGTTTGCTCAAGCAGAATGCTCAGGCGTGGGAGCAGCTCCAGCCCAACGATCTCTCGCAGGCGGAGCAACTTCGTCTCCAGCGCGAAATGTCATCCCACCGCCGCAAGGTCGCCACACTGCTGGAGGAATGCTGCCTTCGAACCGCCAAGATCCAGCCGCTGTTCCGCAAGCTGCAATCCATCAATCAGAAGATCAAACAGTTGCAGCGCGAGCTTCAACGTGCCCAAAGGATGCCCGAAAAGTATGACCCCGAGGACCTCGACGTGCTGGGGGAGGAGCTGGACGGCCTGCGAGGATTGGTCCTCGAGGGACCCGACGAGATCGATTATCGTGTCCGTGAGATCGAAAAGGTGTTCAGTGAATACGAGCAGGCCAAGCGCGACCTCTCCGGAGGCAACCTTCGCCTGGTCGTTTCAATTGCCAAGAAGTATCGCAACCGCGGTCTGCCGTTTCTGGACATCATTCAGGAGGGGAACACCGGCCTGATGCGGGCGGTGGACAAGTATGAATACAGGCGCGGGTACAAGTTCTCCACCTACGCCACCTGGTGGATCCGCCAGGCCATCACCCGGGCCATCGCCGATCACGCGCGGACCATCCGCGTGCCCGTGCACATGATCGAGACGATGTCCAGGCTTCGCACGATTCAGAAGCACCTGCTTCAGGAGGTTGGGCGCGAGCCGACAATCGCTGAGATCGCCGAGCGAGCCATGATGACGATCGACGAGACTCGCCGGGTTATGAAGATCTCGCGCCATCCGGTGAGCCTGGACCGCCCGGTGGGCGAATCGGAGGATTCACAATTCGGCGACTTCATTGAGGACGAGCGGCAGGAAGCACCCTCCGATACCGCCACCAGTGAGATGCTGCGGTGTCGCATCAACGATGTGCTCAGAACCCTCACCTACCGCGAGCGCGAGATCCTCAAGCTCCGCTACGGCATCGGCGACGGCTACACGTACACCCTCGAAGAGGTCGGGCGAATCTTCAAGGTCACCCGCGAACGTGTCCGCCAGGTCGAGTCGAAAGCCATCCGCAAGTTGCAGCAACCCGTGCGCATGCGACGCCTGGCAAGCTTCTTAGCTGATGAACCCCAAGAATTCGCCGACATCATCAGCTCCGAGAAGCAAGCCGTCGCCGGCCAGGCCACGTAGCCCAGGACTCCGCCCGGGGGTTCCCCCTCCCCCCGCGCTGCCTGCAACGACCGTGACATCGCGCGTCAAGTAATCGCAACATTCCGCCCCAGGGCATTGCTCTCGAGCTGTGGGAAGTGTGCGCGCGGCGTGGGTTGGGGGCTGAGCGTGGTGGCCGCGATGCGGTACACTTTGGGGCACACCGGTAGGAGGTACTCGTGATGGCCAAGGGGGCGATGATGTCGGACTTCTCGATCAGTCTGCCGGATCGGCCGGGCGAGCTGGCGCGGCTGGCATCGATGCTACGGGAGGCAGACGTGAACCTGGTGGGGCTGTGGGGCTACGGCGCGGGCCAAGGCAAGGCCAGGTTCTATTGCGTGCCGGAGACGGCCGAGCAGTTCCGCAACTTCGCCCGCTCCGCGGGACTTGATGTCGAGGAAGGCAAGACGTTTTATCTCACTGGGGCCGACCACCCCCGCTCGCTCACCGAGTGGCTGGACAAGATCGCCTCGGCGGGCATCAACCTTCACGCAATCCAGGCGGTCCAGATGCATGGCGAGTTCGGTTGCTTTATCTGGGCCGATTCAGAGGATTGGGACGCCCTGGCCAGGTTGCTGACGTAGCAGCGCCGGTGATCGGTAATGTGATATGCTTGCGGCCATTGGGGAACAGGGCTCAGCTTGAAGAAGCGACGCCAGAGTCCATTGCACGATGACCGAGCAACCAAGAAGCGACCAATCCAAGCCGGCAATGATCGAGGCGATCGGTCTCACGAAGCACTTTGGCGACTTCGCCGCGGTGGCGGACGTTTCGTTCAGCATTGAGCAGGGGCAGGTCGCCGCGTTTCTCGGGCCTAATGGAGCCGGCAAGAGCACCACCATGCGATTGCTCACCGGCTACCTCGCCCCCTCGGGGGGAGTGGCCCGAATCGCCGGGCACGACATGGCAAGCGATCGGCTGGCCGGGGCGGCGAGGTTGGGATATCTACCAGAGAACGGGCCGCTCTATGACGACATGACGCCGCGGGCGCTGTTGGACTTCTTTGCCCAGGCACGTGGCCTGAGGGCGTCACGCCGTAAGGAGCGGATCGACGCGGTGATCGATCAGTGCGCCATCGGCAGCGTGATCGGCAAGGCGACCGGCAAGCTCTCACGCGGCTACCGCCAGCGGGTGGGCATGGCCCTGGCGCTGCTGCATGAGCCGGACGTGCTGATCCTGGACGAGCCGACCGCCGGGCTGGACCCCAATCAGATCCGCGAGGTGCGCGAGACCATCCGCCGGCTCGGGCGAAGCAAGACGATCCTGCTGTCCACGCACATTCTCCAGGAGGTCGAGGCGATGGCCGATCGCCTGCTGTTTATCAACGAAGGTCGGCTCGTGTATGACGGCACCGTTGCCCAACTGAACGAGCAAGGCAAGTCGCTCGACGAGCGCTTCGCGGAGTTGACCACGGCCGCAGCATGACCAACAAGACACGCGCACGCACGACACCCCATCGCCTCATGTGCGGCTGCGGGCGGGCTGAGGATTGAAGATGAACGGACATATTCTCATTGCGATCTTCAAGCGGAACTTCGTGAGTTACTTCAGCAGCCCGATCGGGTATGTGTTCATTTGCGCGTTCGTGCTGCTCAGTGCATTTGCGGCGTTCTGGCCGAACGAGTTCTTCAACGCGAACCTCGCCAATCTCGGCCAGCTCAACAAGAGCCTGCCGTGGATCATGCTGGTGTTCATCCCGGCCGTCACGATGAGCATCTGGGCTCAGGAAAGGCAGCAAGGCACCGACGAGCTGCTGCTGACGCTGCCCGCGTCCGACCTGGACGTCGTGATCGGGAAGTATCTGGCCGCGCTGGCGATCTTCACCGTCTCATTACTGTTTTCGCTGTCGAACATCGTTGTGCTGATCGGTCTGGGCAAGCCCGATCTCGGGTTGCTCGCGGCGAACTACATTGGGTATTGGTACGTTGGCGCCGCGATGTTGTCGGTGGGGATGGTGGCGTCATTTCTGACCAAGAACCTGACCGTCAGCTTCGTCCTTGCGGTGGCCTTCAACGTGCCGCTGGTCTTTGCCGCCTTCGCCGACGTGATCCTTGGCCGCGAAACCGCCTTGGTCATCAAGAGTTTCAGCATTGCCGAGCAGTTCAGCGACTTCGGCCGCGGCGTGATCACCCTCTCAGGCGTGGTATTCTTCGGCTCGATCGTGGCGGTCATGCTCTATCTGAGTATGGCGCTGATCGGACGGAGGCACTGGGCCGGCAGACGCCAAGGGATGCCCATGCCAGGCCACCTCGCCGTGCGATGCGTGTCGCTGGCAGCCGTCGCCATCGGCCTCAACGTCCTGGGCGCCCGCTTCGACCGGCGTCTTGATATCACCAGCGAAAGGCTCAGCTCGCTGAGCCCCCACACCCGCGAGCTACTCACACCGCTTCGCCGCGACCGCGATCGACCGGTGTACATCGAAGCCTACGTCAGCTCCGAGGTTCCCCAGCAATACGTTCAGACACGGTTCAACCTCCTCTCGATGCTGCGAGAGGTCGATTCGATCGGCGGCGACGGCGTCATCGTGCGCATCAATGACACCGAACACTACAGCACCGAAGCCGCCGAAGCCCAAGAGCAATTCGGAATCACCGCTCGAACGGTTGAGGCGAAGGCCGGCGGTCGGCTGGGCGTAGAAGACATATTCCTGGGTGTCGCCTTCATGTGCGGCCTGGACAAGGTGGTTGTGCCGTTCGTTGATCGCGGCCTGCCGGTGGAGTACGAAGTTATCCGGTCGATCGCCACGGTCAGTCAGCAACAGCGAATGAAGATCGGCGTGCTCATGACCGATGCAAGGCTTTACGGCGGATTCGATATTCAGACGATGACCAGTCGGCCGAACCAGCCGATCATCGACGAGCTCCAGAAGCAATACGAGGTTGTGACAGTCGACCCCGCCGGTCCGATCACCGAGCGATACGATGTGTTGCTCGCGGTGCAGCCGTCGTCGCTGCCGCCGGCGCAGCTCGACAACTTCCTCGACGCCGTGCGGAGCGGCCAGCCTACGGCGATCTTCGAGGACCCGTTCCCGTTCCTCGACAGCAATGTCCCCGCCACCAGCCAGCCGCGACGGGCTCCCGGCGGCAACAATCCGTTCATGCAACGCCAGCCCCCGGAGCCCAAGGGTGATATCAGCGAGCTTTGGTCGTTGCTTGGAGTCGAGTTCCGCGATCGCGAAGTCGTCTGGGACACGTACAACCCCTACCCGAAACTTGTGGAGGTGCCGCCTGAGTTCGTATTTGTAGGCGCGGGCTCCGGAGCCGAGGAGCCATTCAACCAGACCGGTTCGATCACCAGCGGGCTGCAACAGGTGTTGCTGGTGTTCCCCGGGGCGATTGAGCCGCAGATCGGATCGACGTTGACCTTCGCTCCGCTGCTGCGGGCCGGCGCGCAGACGGGTGTGATTGCGTTTGATGAGATTCTCCAGCGCAGCTTCTTCGGATCAACCGGGCTGAATCCCAATCGGCGATTCCGGCCGACCCACGACTCCTACGTCCTGGCCGCACACATTCAGGGTCAGCTTCCCGTGGATTCCCCGACCCCGCCCCAGGAGACCGGTTCGGACGTCGAGAAGCCGGCCAAGCCGAACGAAGCGAACGTGGTGCTGGTGGCCGACATCGACGTGCTCTACTCCGTCTTCTTCGCGCTGCGGGCCCGCGGTGAGCAACCCGAGGCCTTGAACCTCAACCTGGACAATGTCACCTTCGTTCTCAACGTGCTCGACGAGCTCGCCGGTGATGACCGGTTCATCGAGATCCGCAAACGGCGCCCCGTTCACCGCACGCTCACCGCCGTCGAGATTCGAACCGAACAGGCCAGGCAGTTTGCCGACGCGGAGCGAGAGCGATTCATTCTGGAGTTTGAGGCCAGCCGAACCCAGGAACAACGCAAGCTTCAGGAGAGGATCGACGAGCTGCAACAGCGCGAAGGTATCGACTCGCAGCAGATGGTCCTCGAGATCGCGACGGCTCAGCAGGTGGGACAGAGGCGCCTCGACGCGGCGATCGAGCAGTTGGAGGCCGAGCGGGACCGGCAGCTGGAGGTGATCGAGCGCGAGCTGGTTCAAGAAGTGAGGCGCGTCCAGAGAACCTTCAAGTTGGAGGCCGTCGCCTTACCGCCGATCCTCCCCCTGGCCGTGGCCATTGTCGTGTCCTTTCGGCGTCGCAAACTCGAACGCGTCGGCTTGCCGCAGGCGCGAAGGAAATAGCGGACCGTGACGATCACCAACGTTGCCCGGGTCAGGAGGTAGAGTCGAAATCATGACCGAGACCGCAAAGACCGGGATCTTCGCGGCGTTCGCCGTGGCCTTCTTGCTGATCGCGTGGATTGCCCGCCCCGCCGTACCCGGCCGAGTGGCGCTGGACGACTCAGGCGAGCGGTTCTTCGCTCAGTTTGATCCACTGGAGGCGACATCTCTGGAGATCGTCGATTTCGATGAGGAGACGGGCACTGCTCGTGCCTTCAAGGTCGCGCAAGTCAACGGAATCTGGTCGATCCCATCGCATGAGAACTACCCGGCCGATGCTGAGAAACAGCTTGCGGAAGCCGCCGCGAGCGTTGTTGACCTGATCAAAGGCCCCACCGCGAGCGACCGGCCGGCCGATCACGAGCTGTACGGCATGATTGATCCGACCACGGCACAAGTCGGCGCGATCGGCGTCGGCACCCGCGTCAAACTTGAAAGCCACAGCGGCAGCACCCTGGCCGAGTTCATCATCGGCAAGACGGTCAAGAACAAGCCCGAGCTTCGCTATGTACGCGTGCCCCAGAGGGACCGCGTCTATACCGTGGCGGTCAACACTGACAAGCTCTCCACCAACTTTGAGGATTGGATTGAGCGAGACCTCCTTCAATTGAACCAAGACGAGCTCATCGAGATCACCGTCAACGACTACTCGATCGACGAGTTCAATCAGCGAATCGTCCCGGGTGGTCTATTGCGCTTCAGCTATGACGAGACCGCCGGCACGTGGGGGCTCGAAGGCGTCGGCGAGGATGAGCAGCTCCTGACCGAAAAGCTCGACGACATGAAGCAAGCGCTTGATGATCTCAAGATCATCGACGTGCACCGCAAGCCGGCGGGCCTGAGCGCCCAACTGCGGACCGAAGATCAGATGCAGCTCGATTCCGAATCGGTGCGCTCCTTGCAGAGTCGCGGGTACTTCATCGTCAACGGCCGACTGCTCTCGAATCAGGGCGAAACGATCATCCAGACAAGCATTGGCGTGCAATACGCGCTGCGGTTCGGTGAGATCGCCCTCGGAGCAACAGCAACGGGCGATCTCTCTGGAAGCGCTGATGAGACCGATGAGTCGTCAAGCGAAGCCAATCGGTACCTGTTCGTCACCGCAGATTTCAATCCCGATCTGATCCCGGAGCCCCAGCTCGCCGAGCTTCCTGAGATTCCCGCAGCCACCCAGCCCCAGGGGTCGGCCCTCGAAGAAGTCATGCAAGAGGCCCGCGAAAGGGTCGACCAGGAGAATCTGCGCAAGCAGGAGGAATATCAGGAGAGCCTGGACGCCGGCCGGCAGAGAGTCAGCCAGCTCAATGACCGGTTCGCAGATTGGTTTTACGTCATTTCTGACACCGTCTACAACAAGATTCGGTTGACACGGGCCGATGTCATCGCCCAGATCGACGAGGAAACGACAGACCCCCCAACAACGCAGACGGGCGATGGCTCGGACGCCCAGTAACCGCGCCGCGTCCTGTCGCTGCGGCCCGCCGCTACCACAAGCGCCTCCTGCTTAGAGGCGATGTTCGGTCCATTGGCCGGCGACGCAGGTGGCGGCGATCGCCTCGCTGCCGCTGCCGAAGATGAACGCATCGAGCAAGGTATCTTCAGTCCAGCCGGCCAGGGTGGGCGCGTGGAGGTCAAGCGCGACGAGATCGGCGGCGTAACCGGGCTCGATCCGGCCGGCCCGGATGCCAAGGGCACGGGCTCCGTTTATCGTCGCGATTCTCCAGAGCTTGCGTGCGCAGCCGCCTGATTCATCGACGCACACGCCTCGGCTGCGAGTCGCCAAACGTTGGACGTACTCCAGCCAGCGCATCTCCTCGGTGAAGCAGATTCGTGCATTTGAGTCGGTGCCGAGACAGATGCAGCCGTCGCTATGGAGAATCCGGCGAAGATCGGGGATGCCGTCGCCAAGGTTGGCTTCGGTGAGCGGGCAGATGCAGACGTTTCCTTTGGCCTCGAGCAGCGCCTGCATGTCCGCCGCCGCGGTCTGTGTACAGTGCACCGCGGTGAAACGAGGATTGATACTGAGGCGATCGTGGATCAGGGCCATCGGCCGCAAGCCATGAGCGGCGACACAATCGTCGATCTCCTTGGATTGCTCCTCGATATGCATGTGAAACACGAGGTCGCGGCGACTCGCCTCATCGTCAAGGGCAACGATGTCGTCTATGGACACGGCCCGGATCGAGTGGGCGGCGACTCCTAGGGATTGCGTCGGGGGATCGACGATGTCGCCAAGGCGGTCCATCTGCTGCCAATACTCGTCAACGGACCCGCAGCGGAAGCGGAGCTGACCTTGGGCAAGTGGCTGATCGATCCCGCCGCGGTTGTAGTAGGCGTTTAGCAAGACGATTCGAACGCCGGCATCAGCCGCGGCACGCAGCACGATTTCATCGAAGCCGTAACCGTCGCAGCTTGCGTCGTGGTGAAAATAATGGAACTCCCCCACCGTCGTGACGCCTGCTGCGAGCATTTCGCCGAAGGCTTGTCTGGACAGTCGGTAAAAGGTGTCGGCGTCCATCCGTTGGACCAGCTCGTACATCGTCTCGCGCCAGGACCAGAACGAGCCCGCCCGTTGGCTGAACCGCTCGCCGTGACCGCGCAGGCCGCGCTGGAACGCGTGGGAATGGGCGTTGATCATTCCCGGAAGCACTGCCCGGTTCGGCAGCTTGCGCGCGGCTGAACGTAGCTCCCGGCCGACGCGGCCGATGCAGCCGTCAGGCTCGATAGCGATCTGCACGCCGTGCTCGAAACTCTCTCCGGTCCAGGTGAGGTCCGCCTCGATGATCTGGGGTGTACTCATCGGAGGCTACGGCATGCAGAAGCGCGAAACGAGCTGCTCGATGATCGAGCGCGCCCGGTTGAACTCATCAATGGGAACGTACTCATTAGGCCGGTGCGCGACTTCGATCGAGCCCGGCCCGAACAATACACACTGCAAGCCCATCGTTTGCAGCACGCCGGCATCGCTGGCATACGACACCGCGTAGCTCTGTGTCTGACTGAGCAGTCCACTCAGGGCCGCGTAGATCGGGGCGGTCTCCTCCAGCAACATCGGCGGATTGACATTGAGAACTTCGATGTTGATGTTACCGTGCGGATCACTCTTGGCGACGGTATCCTTGATCCATTCGATCATCGCTTGGGGGTTCATGCCAGGCAATGGACGTATCCCCAAGTCCACGACGCATCGGTCGGGGACAATGTTGATCGCGGTTCCGCCGGAAATCTGCGCCACGTTGAGCACGGGAAAGGGAACCTCGCGGAAGAACCGGCCGGAATCAATCCGCTGCTGCTTGAACTGTTCGGCCAGCTTGGACAGCGATCGGACCACGGCCGCGGCGGCCTCGATCGCGTTGACGCCGAGATGGGGCGAGCCGCTGTGAGCCGCTTTGCCGCGAACGGTGATTCGCATGGTGAGGTGGCCCTTGTGCATCCTCACCGCCCGCAGCGACGTCGGCTCGCCCACGAGAACGTTGGGCGGCAGCGGCTGATCGCTCGGCCGGGTGTCCGCGAAGCGCTGTGCCCCCAACGACCCCAACTCCTCGTCATAGGTGAACAACAGCACCAGCGGATGGGTCAGGCGATCGACATCCACGCGAGCGAAGACGTTCATCGCCAAGGCGACCGAGCCCTTCATGTCGCAGGCCCCGCGGCCGACGTAGGTTTCGTCGAGCTCAGTCAGGGTAAAGGGGTCGCTGTTCCATCCCTCTTCCGCCGCCGGAACCACATCCAGATGGCCGCAGAGCACAAGCCCGCCGCTGTCATCGCCGGCCCCATCGACGCCCGTCGCAACAACGACGTTCACCTTTGAGCCGTCCTCGCTCAGATTGCGGGTGATTGCGACGTTCGGCCGGTCGAGATATTCGCAGACAAAGTCGGCGATCGGCAGATTGCTCTTGGTGCTGGTGGAGTCGAAGGCCACCAGCCTGCTGAGCAGATCTTTGTCGCAAAGCACCTCGGCCACGGCCCGCCCATCCTACCCAACGGCGTCTACTTCTGCGTCGGCCCGACAGTTCGCGCCGGCTTTCAACAGTGCCCGGACGCGGGTAGCATCCCGGCGATGCACATTCCTACGCCGCAGGAGATTCACACATGAGAACGAAGAGGCCGCGCCGACTGCGAACTCGGGCGTCGTCGACCAAGCGAGCCGGTCGTCGGCGACTTATAGCGCCTGAGGATCTGCTGCGGTTTCGGCTGGTCTCGGATCCACAGGTTTCGCCCGATGGCAGCGATGTCGTGTTTGTCGTCAAGCACGTGGGGCAGAAGAATGAATACGTCTCGAATCTGTGGATGGTCTCCACGGACGGAGGTGAGCCAAGCCAATTCACCAATGGCGGCAAAGACTCGCATCCACGCTGGTCGCCGGAGGGGAATCGGATCGCGTTTCTCTGCGGCCGCGACAAGCACAAGCCGCAGATCTATACGATTTCCGCCGAAGGAGGGGAAGCGGTTGCGCTCACGCAGTTGCCGCAAGGATCGATCAGCACATTCAAATGGTCTCCAGACGGCCGGCTGATCGCGCTGAGTTTCCGCCGCCACGACGCGCAGTGGACTGAGACCGCCAAGAAGGACCGGCAGGAGAAGGGCCTCAGCGATCCCCCACGAGTGATCGACGATTGGTGGTATCGCCTTGACGGCGACGGCTACTTCGATGCTCAGCGGTATCAGCTCTACCTCGTCGATACGACCACCGGAAAGCACCGCAAGGTCTACGCCAAGGACACGCTGGGCTTCTTCAGCTTTGATTTCTCGCCCGACTCCAAGAAGCTCGCGATCACCACCAATCATGACCGCAAAGCGATGATCCGGCCGTGGACGGATCAGATCGTTATCCTCAACGTTGCCACCAACAAGATCAAGAAGGTGCGCGATCTCCCCATTGGTCCAAAGGACGCAGTCGCTTGGTCGCCCGACGGCAAATTCCTGGCCTATGCCTCTCGCGAGGGTAAGGACGGGACCTACAGCACCGAGAACCTCGAACTGTGGGTCTGTGATCCGGTCAAGGGCAACCCAAGGAGCCTCACCGCGCGCGAGGATCACTGCCTGATGGCCGCTCCAATGTCAGACACCGCTGAGGTGGACTTCGCCGCTCACCTCCTATGGAGCTCAGACAGCAGGCGAATCTACATGCAGCTCGGGTGGCACGGCGAATCGCACCTGGCGTCTGTGCCGCGGCGCGGCGGCCGGATCAACTTCCATACCACCGGGCCGCGCGTCTATTCGCTCGGGAATCTCTCGCAGGACGGTCGGACGATGGCCATGACCTGCGGTTCGGTCACCGTGCTCGACGAGGTTTGCGTCGCCGAGTTGACCGGCCATGATGCGA
>JADFIM010000110.1 GCA_022566725.1 Planctomycetota bacterium | reverse complement strand
TTCAGCGCGATCTCCTGCCCATCGTCGAAGGTTCAGCCGTCAACACCCGCTACGGCGTGGTGCACACGGACCAGATCCTATTCATCGCCGCCGGAGCCTTTCATAGTGCTGCGGTGAGCGATCTGATGCCGGAGCTGCAAGGTCGCTTCCCGATCCGCGTCGAGCTTGATCCGCTGGGCAAGGAGCATTTCAAGCGCATCCTCGTTGAGCCCGATGCTGCGCTGACCAAGCAACAGGAAGCGCTGCTGGGCACCGAAGGGCTGAAGATCGTCTTTGTCCCCGACTCGATCGACGCCATGGCCGAGCTCGCCGCCGAGGCCAACTCCCGGATGGAGAATATCGGGGCGAGGCGGCTGATGACCATCATCGAATGCGTGTTTGAGCAGATCAGCTTCGACGCGCCGGAGCTGGTTGGTCAAGGCGAGAAGGAGATCACCATCACCGCTGAGTTCGTGCACCAGCGCCTCCAAGAGATCATGAAGGACGAGGATCTCAGCCGGTTCGTGTTGTAAAGAGAGGCATCAAGGCACCGAGGCATCAAGGCTATTGATTCTGCAGCGCCGCTGCGAACACTTCGGTCGGCGCTTGACATCCCGTCCAACGCTCGAACTGCATCGCCGCTTGCCGCAGAAACATTTCCGAGCCCGAAATCACCCGTGCCCCGTGGGCTTGGGCCTGGTGAATCAGCGGCGTGCGCTGGGGCGTGTACACCGTATCAAAGACAGTGACGTTCTGGTCCAGCGGGACGTCGTCGGGAAGCGGTGATTCATCGGGGGCCGGACCGCCGGCCATGCCGATCGGCGTGCAGTTGATGAACACGTCAAAGCGATCACCGGCGATGGCGTTCGGCTCGGCGGCGACGACCGTTGTGCGCCGGCCGCTTGCGGCTTCGCGCCCGTTGAACTTGTTCGCCAGAGCTTCGGCCCGATCCTGTGTGCGGTTGAAGACGGTGACTTCCGCGCCATCGTGACTGAGATCCGCCACGACCGCACGTGCGACGCCGCCGGCCCCGAGCACGGCAATCCGCAGGCCCGCCAAGGCCGACCGCTCAATGCCCATCCCCGCACACAAAGCTTCCCGCGCAGCCGGCGCATCGGTGTTGAAGCACTCGATGGAACCCTCATCGCTTACAACCAACGTGTTGGCGGCCCCGATGCGCTCAACCAACGGATCGATCCTGCCGCCGCGATCCTCTACAAACCGCAGCAGGTGCTCCTTATGCGGACTGGTCACGCTCGCGCCGCGGAAACCCAGGTGTTGATGATCGAGCATCGCGCCGACGGTCGCCTTGAAATGCTCGTACTGGGGCGGAATCGCCATCGGCAGGTATGCGCCAGCGTGTTCGACCGCTTCGAACCCGGCGTTGTGGATCGACGGGCCGAGCGAATGCTCAACCGGCCAACCGATCACCCCGTAGACCTTCGTCGGGGGGCCAATGCGCTGGAACCGATACACGTTCTGCAACTCATCGATCGTCGGCTGACCCGGTGCGGTCGTCTCTGCGGGCCGATCGGTCGTATAGGTCAGCAGCCCGCCGAACTTCGGCGCCAGCACCCGGCTCATCAAGCCGAAGCGCCCCATACACAAGGCGATCATCGGCTTGGCACGTTGGGCCAGCAGATCAAGCGCTTCGAGATTGTCGCGTAATGACCGGGCCTGCCAGGCGACCTTGATCACCGAACACGCCGGCTCGTTGGTCATCACTTCGATCCTTTGCAACAGGTCCGCCGGCCTGCGATCGAAGTCGTGAACGGAAAGGATCAACGAAGTATGCGCATCGCGGGCCCGCTCGCCGTCCTTGAGAGCCGCGCTGATCGCGCGGCGCAGGCGGGTGTCGCGCTGATACGCGGCCAGCTCGATGTCGATATACCGCGGCGGATGATCGGCCCGGACCAGCGCCTCGAAGATCTCTGCTCGATGGGATTCGGCGCCGCCATAGTCTCCACCCTCACCGCACACACGGCAGGTGACGATGCACGGGGCGGGGCATCGGCGGACCAGGGCCTTTATGGCGGCGAGCGCGTCAGGTTCCTCCGCCAGGGCATCGATCCGCCATTCGATCAACCGGGCCCCGGCTTCGACCGCCTGCGTCGCCCGGCGAAGCGCCGCGTCCAGCTCATCAGTCCAGCGCACCGGTATGGAAGCTGCGAGAAGCGTCACACTTGTCCCATGGTACGGGCTTGCCCGGGCTCGCAACCGGGGCTCGGCTAGGCCGCTGCAGGACCCCGATACCATGGCCGGCATCGAAGAGCCCCAAGTCATCGAAGATGCCTATCGCTTTCTGCGCAGCCATACGGCTGGGGAGCTGCGGTTTGACGAGAACTTCCGGCCGGTCCGCTACGCGATCGACCCCGCCGGCCGGCCTGTCGCGCCGGTCATGTACGCCATGCTCGAAGCGGTGGACACGGTGCTGTTTATCCCCCAGAACGCTCAAGGCGCGATGGAGCTGCAGGTCACGCTGTCGGAGCTTGATCCCGACGGGCCCGACGCGGCTGCGACGGATCGGTGGCGGATTTATCACGGCGAACCGCGCGACATCCTCTGGGCAATCCTTGAAATCGAGGCGGCTCGCTACGAGGAGTCAATCATCGACGGCGTGGCTCTGGTCCGCCCCAATCCGCTGGCGCAGGATGAGCCGCGCCTGTGCCAAACGATCAACGAGCGTCACGGCGCCGACTTGCGCATGTTGTGCCGGCACTTCGCCAAGGCCGACGTTGAGCATCCGACGCTGGTCGGCGTGGATCCGCTGGGGTTCGACGTTCGTCGGCGCTTTGAGGTCATCCGCCTGCATGGGGCCGAGGCGATGCAGACCGCCGACGATGTCCGCAGCGTCTTTGAGCGGATGGTCCGCGAGGCGACCGCCGCTGCGCCGCCTGAGCCCGGCACATCAACCACATAGCCTCCGGCATGCCGGGGACTATCTGACTACACTGCGGCACACGAAGCAATGCACGCGGAACTCACTTCGATGCTCATTGACCATATCCCACTGAGTGAGTTTGCGTCCCGACGAACGAAGCTGTTGACGGGGCTCAAGGCCAGCGTCGCGTTGGTGTTCGCAGGTTCGCATGATCCGGACAGCGATACGCCGTTTCGGCCGGATGCGCACTTTGAGTACCTCACGGGGATCGTCGATGAACCCGGCGCGGTGCTGCTGCTTGACCCGACCAATCCCGTCGAGAACCGCCGCAGCATGCTCCTTCTGGCGCCTCTGAACCCGGAGCGCGAGAAGTGGGACGGGTATCGGCTCCAGATCAGCGGGGCCTTGCGCGAAAGGACGGGGTTGCAGGCAATCTTTCGTACCGAGATGTTGCCTCGCCTGCTCAACGCCGCAGCCGTTCGCAGCAAGCGGCTGGCATGTCTGCATCCGCCGGCTCAGTACGACCAGCCGATCTCGCCGGACCTCGCTCTGTTCACGAAGGTCGCCCAGCGCCTCTGCGGCATCGTGATCGAGGACCGCACGGACACGCTGGCCAAGATGCGAGCGGTGAAATCCCGCAACGAGATCGCCATGATCCAGCGGGCGATCGACATTACGGCCGGCGGCTTCGGGGCGATGATGCGATCGATCCGCCCGGGTATGAACGAGTTCGATGTGCAGGAGATCGTGGAGCACGCGTATCGAACGCACGGCTCGCGCGGCTCTGCGTTTCCCACCATCGCGGGGTCGGGAGTCAACAGCACCGTGCTTCACTATTGCGCCAACGACCAGCCGATTCGCAAAGGTGACTTGATCTGCGTTGATTCGGGCGCATCGTTCGGCGGGTACAGCGCGGATATCACGCGCACGGTGCCGGCCAACGGCAGATTCACCAAGCGGCAACGTGAGGTCTACGAGATCACGCTCAAGGCTCAGCGCGCAGCGATCCAAGCCGTCAGGCCGGGCGTCATGTTCGCCAAGATCGACGATGCCGCACGCCGTGTCATCGACAAGGCCGGCCTCGGGGACTTCTTCATCCACGGGATCGGCCATCATCTCGGTCTCCAGACGCACGACGCCTCGCCGGATGCGGCTTTGCGCCAGGGCGCTGTCGTCACCATCGAGCCAGGTATCTACATACCAGCGGAGAAGATCGGCATCCGCATCGAGGATGACATCCTCGTCACCAAGACCGGGGCGAAGAACCTGTCTGCGAAGATTCCCAAGACGGTGGCAGCGATTGAGAAGTTGATGGCGCGCCAATGACCACATAGCCCCCGGCTTGCCGGGGGTGCGCCTGGCGACCCGAGGATCAGGTTCGATTCGCACATCCACCCGCCGCGAGCGGAGGGCTATGTCGGCGGTCAGAATGCCCAATCCGGTTTCGGGTCGGGCAGGCGCAGGACGCAGTCCAGTTGTTCGAGCAGTTGGGGCGGGCCGCAGAGATCGTCGGTGATGTTGAGCCCCGAAGCAGGGCGAACGCCGAGCCACATGCGCGTAAACGCGTTCACCGATGCTTCGAGGGTCGCCAAGGAGGAATCCGCCCCGCGCCGGGCGCCCGAGGAAGGTCCAAGCGAAACGACGTACTCGCCCGCGACTCCCCGCCACGGGGCATTCTCAGGGAGAAACCTCTCGATCGGATCGGTGAGCCGGAGGTTGAATCGCACCTCGTCACCCGGCAGATGCGTCTGGTCCAGACATTTCGGTAGATCGCAGATGCGCATCTGCCAATACGCGTTGCATTCGATACGCTGCTCATACTCGCCGCCTCGGCTCAAGGTTTGCGACTCAAATGGCCGGTCGATCAGGTCCTGCCATTGAATGCCCGGCGGTTCGCGAACTGATATCATCGCGACTTGATCGGCCAGGCTCTTGATGATCGCCAGCAGTTCCCGGAATTGCTGCGGTGTCTGCCAAGCCATCCATCGCACGGTGTACGGGCCGAATTCGACATTCTCCTTGACGCCGAACCAAACGTGGTGCGTAAGCCGGCCATCCGGCCCGTCGAAGTAGCCCAGGCCGAAGCTCTGCTTGTAGGAGCTGAGCATCTCCGCATGGGTGCCCTGCGGCGGGGTTAGGGTGCAGGCGCCGTGGCGGCGAAGCCGGTCGAGCCGGTTGGCGTGCACGACAGATCGGTCGTCTACGGTCAGCCGGCGGGGGACGCGCGGATCGAGATCAACTTTCAACCGGGCCGGGTCAAACCGAACCCAATACTCGTAGCTGCCGGCGCCGAAGCCGAGGCGGTCGTAGTAGCCCTGTTCAAACATGCCCAAGACTGAGACGACCGCGCCCGCGGCGACATCGTCAGCCACCGCTTGTGCGGTCAGACGGGTGGCGAGTCCCTGCTTGCGGGCAATCCGGCTGGTGGTGACGCCGGCCACACATGACATCGGCAGGTCAGCGTCAAGATAGCGCATCGTTCCCGGAACTGTGTTGACCAAACACTCCGCCTCGCCGTTGAGTTCGGCCACGATCGCCCGACTGCCTTCAAGGTAGAGGTCCATGACCTCCTCCTTGCCCTCCCGCAGCCAGCCGGTCTCGCGCCAGATGCGACGCACGGCCTCGCGGTCCGTGGCGGGTTCGTAGTCGCGAAACTGCATGGGCCGCATTCTAACGGCAAGGAAGTTCAATGCTGCGTCGAGTCGCCTCGAGCCAGCGCAACGAAATACGTGGTTTCATCCACCGGCGTAAACACCACGCGATCACCCGCACGAGCGCCATGCCGCTTGAACCATGAGCCCCATGCGCGCGTCCGCAGCATGGTCCGCGGGCCGACGATGTCGGTTTCGATGGATGGTCCGCCGTGAAGGATCAGCGTCAGCGGATCAGCCGCCTGCCGTTTGGTCGCGCCGCCGATCGACCATTTGGGGAACCGATCGATGATCCCGGACACATAGATGCTGTTGTTGCGAAGGTTGCCCGGCGTCAGCACGACATGGAATGACTGATCGGTGCGGTCTTGCTTGGTCCAGGTCGGCGCATCATCGAGCGTCAGCCAGGCGAGCCCCTGAAGCGGACGAATCGCCGGCCCGGTGGAGCTCGGCTGAACATGCTTGAGCCAGATCAGCGTGCAATACCGGCTGTTGCGCTTGGCGTTCCAAAAGGCGGGCTCGCCGCAGATCAGCTCGTTGTAATCGCGTCTGATTTGACGGACCCGGCCGGGCGTCAGCTTGTCTTCACAGATGACGTGTTCGGCGACGGCGGCGGCCCGGTACGGCCCGGCCGACTGCTTGAAGAAAATACGATCGCCCGGTTCGACGACGTCATACGGCGCCCTCGGTTGGCGGGTGAGGCGACACTCAATGGTCTTGCGCCCCGCCAGCAGCGCATCAATGTACGGCCTGTACAGGACGGCAACGTGAATCATCGCGCGCGGGCTCAGTCGGGCGAAGGCATCGCGACGTCCGCAGCAGCGCCGGCCTGGGCGAACCGCTGGATCAGCTGTGAACTGCTCAGCCCCCGCCGATGGGCCACGACCCTGACGGCCCCTCCGTACTGCTCGACGACCTCCCCACCGAGCACGTCTTGGGGTGAATAGTCACCGCCTTTGACCAGGAGATCGGGCTTGAGGCGGCGGAGGATCTCATGCGGCGTCGGCTCACCGAAAACGATCACATAGTCCACAAACTGCAAGGCCGAGAGCACCTCGAGGCGCTGGGACTCATTGCACACCGGCCGGCCTTCGCCCTTGAGCTGCCGCACCTGCTCGTCGGAGTTGACGGCGACGACCAGCACATCTCCGAGTTGCTTCGCCTCGGCGAGGTAAGCGACGTGGCCGGCGTGAATGAGGTCGAAGCAACCGTTGGTGAAGACGATCTTGTGACCGGCCTGGCGGTGCACAGCCAGCTCGACGAGCAACTCTTGGAGGCTCCGCACCTTCCCATCAAGCGAGCGAGATTCTGCGAGCACCGCGCGCTGCACGTTGGCGAAGGGGATCGGCTGAGCGCCGAAGACCTCGACAGCCAACCCGGCGCCGGCGTTGGCGAACCGCACGGCATCATTCCAATTGAACCGGTTGGCGATCGCTCCGGCCAAGGCCGCCAAGACCATGTCCCCCGCGCCGGTCACGTCGTACACCGATCGGGCCGAGGTCGGCACCAGCACCGGATCCCGGCCTCGCTCATGGAGCAACGCTCCCTGGCGGTCGAGGGTAAGCACCACGGCCTCCAGTTGGAGATCGGTCAACAGTTTCGCAGCCAGGGCGGCGTTGTGGGTCTGCGACGCTTCGATGGGCGTGCCCAGCCCCGTCGCCAACTCAGCTTCGGAGCGGTTGGGCGTGATCGCGGTTGCGCCGCGATACTTCGAATAGTCCGCGATCGCAGCCGGATCTACGACGAACGGCTTGCTCGCGGCCCGGCATCGCTCGATGAGCCGTTGGCACAAGGCTGCGCAGCAGACGCCTTTGTCGCAATCCTCCAGGCAGACGATGTCCACCTCGTCCAGGCGAGCCGTAATCAACTCAAGCAATCTCTCAGCGAGATCGTCGCTCAACGGATCGCGGACTTCCATATCGAGCCGAAACATCTTCTGCGGGTGGCGGTGCTGGGCCAGACCGATCATGCTGCGCTTGAGCGTGGTCGGACGGGTGGAGTCTTCCAACAGACCCTCGACGTTGCAGCCGGCCTCGGCCAGGGCATCTCGCAAGGTCTGTGCCTCACGGTCGGCGCCCACGACGCCGAAGCACAGCACATCCGCTTTCAGCTCGCCCAGGCACAGCGCGACGTTGGCCGCACCGCCGGGGTGGTCTTCAAACCGACTCGCCTGCAACACCGGAACCGGAGCATCCGGGCTGAGCCGCTCCGCGGCGCCATACACACTCTGATCGAGCATGAAGTCGCCCACCACCATCGCGGTGAAGGGCTCATACGCAGCGAGACGTTCCAGGAGCGTGGGCATCACTGATCCGTAAGAAGGAATCACTGGCCGGTGCGGTCGTGGCCCGGCACAGGGGACTCTACCGCGCGACGGCGTCGAGGATGAGCCGTCGCAACGCCTCAGCCCCGTCGAAAACGTCAAGAGCCGGCTGCGGAATCACCACCGGGACCGGCCAGCGGCTCAAGTCTATCAGGAGTTGTGCTTTGACCCAATCCTTGGGGGTCATCACCATCGCGTCGAGCCCCTCACACAGGCCCTTGGCCACGACCAGCTTGGCCCGGCCATACCGCTGGTGGTCACGCACGGGCAGGTTCACCGCCACTTCAGCCCCGGCCTGCTGTAGCTGCTGGATGATCGAGCGCGGATGGCCGACGCCGAGCATCGTCAGCAGCCGTTTGCCGCGCAGCCAATCCACCGGCTCGCGGCGCTCTTCGGGATGATGAACAGCCAGGTGGGTCCAAGTGTGGCGCGACCAGGCGACCGGCGGCCGGCCATGATGCCGCTGGATCGCGCCGGCGATCGAAGAATCGACGCCTTCGGCGCGGGTCACCACGACCGCATCGGCACGCCGGAGGCTCGCCGGAGGCTCGCGCAGATGACCGGCCGGCAGGAGCCGATCATCGAACGTGTTGCGCGAGGCGTCGATCAGCACGAGATCAAGGTCGCGCCGAATACGGCGATGTTGAAATCCATCGTCCAGCAGTACGCAGTCGATTTCGGGGCATCGCAGGCGAACCGCGCGAATGGCCGCGAGGCGGTCCGCCTTGGCAACCACCGGCACATCGGGCAGGCGCTGTGCGTACTCTGCCTGCTCATCGCTGCTCTCGCCGGCTCGGGCGCCGTAGCCGCGCATCGCGATGACCGGAAGCCGGCCCTGATTGACAAGCAGATCGGCAATCCAGGCCACCATCGGCGTCTTGCCCACACCCCCGGTGGTGAGATTTCCCACCGAGATGACCGGCACATCGACCGAGGCCACAGCGTTACCGCGATCGAACCGTGCGTTGCGGGCTGCGATCGTCAGGCCATAGACCCACGACGCGGGCACCGTCAGCGGCGACGCAAACCCCGGCAGCGGACCGGTCACGTTTGATTGCCCTTCTCGCTACGTT
>JADFIM010000109.1 GCA_022566725.1 Planctomycetota bacterium | reverse complement strand
CAGCTCGCCATTATAGATGGTCGGGGCGCGCACAGACCGATACGGACCCCCCACCCCGCTGACCAGGGGCGACCAGCTCGTGTCGTCCCATTTGGCGACGCTGCTCGCGGATACATCGCCGGCGAAGTTGAAGCCGCCGCCCACGTACAGGGCCGGGCCGGTGCCGTCGTCATAGACCACCGTGGCGGACACCGGGCCGTTGAGCCCCGACAGGCCCTCGCCCGGGAGCCACTGCTCGGTACATTGGGCCGAGGCCGGCGCCGCAGCGAAGAAAACGGCCCCGAGCATTCCGAAGACGGCCGGAGAATAATGGTTCGCGTGCATGGGGAGGCCTCCTTCATCCCTTGAGGCCTCACGGCGGTCGCCTGCCGTCCCGATGGAATCGGGAGCCGGCCCCGGATGGCAGGCGCCCCCGATCGGCCGGACGGCAGAAGTGTACCACAATTGCCGAGATACCAACCGGCTTTTGCGAGAAATCAGCCCGGGCGCCGTCGAGAGTGACCTGCCGCCGCACGTGAATGCGGTTGTGCCAGCCCCAGCGAGCCGGGTCCGCCGCGGCGGATCAACCCGGTGAACGCTCGGCGTGAGGGTGCATCCGAACGCCCGCTGTATGCCAGGTCCACCGGCCCGGCACGGGCCGGCTCACTCAAACCTTCGCGCCATGTCCTTCTATCCCCAGTTGGCGAGCAGCGCCAGCAGGTCGAGGATGCCGACGGTGCAATCGCCATCGAGATCGGCGAAGCAGGTCGGTGGGCAGGGCTCAGCGCAGCGCCCCCAATTGCTGATCAGAATCAACAGATCGAAGATGTCCACATCGCCGTCGCCGTCGAGATCGCCGAGGATGCTCGGCACCAGGTCAATCAACGCTGAATCCATATCCACCGGGGCGCTCTTGCCGTGAAGCACCCATTGGTTGTAGGCGATCTGCCCGCGATTATCCGTCGTGTTCTCATCCCGCAGAAACTCGATGTAAACCTTGGAGGTGAGCTGGTAATACACCGTGACCAGCGCCTGCGTCGCGCCGACGGGGATGCGATACTCGGTGTCATCCCAGTGTTGGCCGTCGGCATAGGTGTAGTCCACCGGCTCCGCCTGGACCGCCTCAAAGCCGGCGTTGGTAAAGCCGAACGGCGGGATGCGGTTGTCTAACAGGATGACGTTATTGAGGATAAAGTGGAATGACTGCCCTTGTGGCAGACCCGTCTTCGCCGCTGCGGCGGCATCAAGTCCGAACTTCGCCTCATACACCTTGGTGTCCTCGGCGGAGAGCTCGGCCGTGGCAAAGTCATACGCGCCGTGCTCGAGCACCACCTCCCCGGCTTCGTCGAGGAACATGACGTTGATCCACATCTGCCGGCCCTCGTGATAGCCGGTGGGCAGCTTATGCCCGGAGAAGTTGATGACACGAACATTGAGCATATTGCCTTCTTGGGACAGCTCCAGGTCGGAAGCGTCGCGCAACATCTGGACCGCCCGGGCAATTGACTCATCGATGATTTTTTGCGTCAGGCCGGTGGGCTCATCGAAGAACACTGGGTCGTTGAGTCCGCCGTCGCCGTCGGTATACAGCGTGTTGACCGCCTTGATCACCCACGTGTTGCCGCCGTTGAAGAAATGGGCCGCCATATCCGGGTGATCGTCAAACAGCGGTACGCGGCAGCCCGGCGACACCTGATCCGGCATGTGACAGTCCTGGCAGCTCTCGATTGGAATGTCATCGGGCAGTGCGCCGCCGAAGCGCCCGTCAGGAAACACGACGCCACCATTGGCGAACTGGCTTTCGGCCCACTCCCCGAAGGTGCGCTCGATGGGGAACATGTCGTACTTGTCCATCGTGGGATGCGGGGCATCCAGATCGTTCTGCACGTAGCTACCGTCGCCTTGGCGGGTGTACACAGGATTGCTGACGTCATGACACGTCGCACACAGCGCCGACTCCTGATGGAACGGCGACTGCAGCCAGAAATGAAACGGGAAAGAACCTCCCAGGTCGTATGGACCTCTGCGGCGATCCTGCGGATCAACGACATACCGCCCGCTGCCCGGCTGTTCGGGAACGAGACCTTCGATGTCCAGGTCGTCCAGGATCTGCCAATCCGCGCGGGGACTCTCACCCCTGATGTACATCGGATTGACCATCCGATGGCAGAAGTTGCAGGTGACGCCCTCGAAGTCGGCGGTGAAGTGCACGAGGTCCAAGCCGTCGGTGGGCGTCGAGCGACCGGCCAACCAGCCGGCCGGGGTATGGCACCGCAGGCAGAGATCGCCGCCGAAGTCCGCGTCCTGATTGGCGATGGTGACCGCCGCCCAGAATACGGGGTCGCGGGTGGCCTGGGCCATCATGCTGCCGCTCCAGGTGCGAACGGGTTCCGCATCCAAAGGCAGCGGCGGATCGGTATCGTCGAAATCAGCGTGGCAGAGAAGGCAATCAAAGACAGAGACGATCGGCGTCAGGTCCGCGCCGCTCGGATCCGGCTGCGTGCCCGGCATAAAGAAATCCTCGAGGGTGGTGCCGATGGGAAGGCCCGGCGGGCCGGCGTCGCGGAACCCTGATACCGTCCGCCTCGGCCCAACCGCCAACGCGGCCATGATCACAGCCGCTGTCATCAATATCGCCCGGCAATGGCTCTTGCGGCCCAACTGCATCAATCAACTCCCCCTGAGGGTCCGGCTCGGCATGCGGAGCGGTTTCATCCCCCGCATGGTTCGCCCACTTCGCGTTGCCGGTAATCCTATGGCCGAAACTCACTCTGTACGATGCACCGAGCACACAACCCACCGAAACCCGCGCACAATCCACTCTACGCGGTCATTCGCCCGCGTCAACGAAAATCCGCATGCCCCGATGCCCAACCGCCGGGCTGGGTGACTCGGGTGCCGTTGAATTACCCAGCCCGCACAGACCGATCCGCCCCCCGGTGCCGCACCCGCCAAGGATATCGGTACAGCACCATGCAATCGCCTGGCAGGTTTCGAGACGGATTGATAGCCACGGATGCATATCCGCCGGCCGAAGATCGCCGGCCTGGACGATCCTCACCCCCGCGGCATTGCGGTCGCCGTGAGCGCCACGCGACTGCGAACTGAGTTAGACTGCCGAGGCGATGCGTTCACGTCGTGTGAGTCAGGCACTTGTATTGACGCCGCGCCTGGTCGGGGCGATTGTGGCGGCGAGCTGCGCGCTAACCGGCGGATGCGGCTCAGCCCCACGGCCCGACATCCTCCATATCGATTCGAGCGTGTATCACGCTGCGTTCGACGCGGCGATGGACGCGGCGCGGCGCAACGGCATGCCGCCGACGCTGCGCGATCGGCGCCGAGGCGTGATCGAAACCGAGCCGAGCATCGCCCCCTCGATCTTCGAACCATGGCGCCGCGGCAACACCTCGCTTGGGCAGGCCCTGGAAAGTACGATCGCGTTTCAACGGCGCCGCGCCCGCTTCGAGTTCGTCGCTGCCGACGATCTCGCACCGCCCCCGACAACCCCGCCGGGGCTGACCGGCCCCGATCTGCTCGGGGCGAACGAGCCCCAGATCGACCTGAGCGAGTACCACGGCGACCTGGAGCTGCGGGTGTGGGTCTTCGTCGAGCGAGCATACGCGCCGGGCATTCGCCGCAACACCTGGACGCGGCGCAAAACCACACGAACCACCATCGCGCCCGTCGAACCCGACGGCGAACCACTGCAGTCGTTGTGGTGGACCCCGGTCTCGCGCGACGCTGCGGTCGAACGTCAACTGCTTGGGGCCGTTGACCGAATCCTCACCCGCCAAGCCCGGCGACAAGGCGAATCGAGCGCCGGGCACTGACGGATCGCTCTGGGCCCGGGGCGACGCCAACTCAGGACGGGGCTCCTGTGGCGGCGATGCAGTGCGGCGGGCCGATTTCTCGGCGGCTTTGCGCTTCCCTCAGGCCAAGGCGGTGATATGCTTCTAGCAGCCTGCTTGTGCACAAGAAACGCCGGACGCCCAACGGCGCCGCCTGGGAGAAAGCGATGTTCCGAGGACCCATCCGTTTTGCCCTCGCCGTCGGGCTTGCGGCGCTGTGTGCGAGCCCGCTGTTGGCCGGCGCCGGCACCAACGACGGCGCCCAGGTCGGCCTCGATGACCTGATCAAACGCCTCGGACTCGAGAACATCCCCACCGGGGCCGGGGTAACGGTGGGGCAGGTCGAAGCAACGGACCCCCAGGGCGACTACAGCCCCAACCAGGGATTCGCAGAGTTCGATGGCAAGACCTTCTTCGAGATGAGCGGCGCCACCGGGGTCTCCAACCACGCCCACAATGTCGCGAGAGACTTCTACGGCAACACCGTCAGCATCGCTCCCGGCATCAGCGAGATCTATCTGTGGCACGCGAGCCACTGGGCCACGAACGGGTACTTGCACGCGACTGGCCCTTCATCTACCCCGCCGAAACCGACGCCTAAGGGACTGAGCATCTTCAACCACAGTTGGATCGGTACTTTCCAGAGCAATTCCACGGACAACAACGCTCTGCGGCGTGCCGATTTTGCCATGACTCGCGACGATGTGCTGATGGTCGCCGGAGTCAATAATGGCAATCCCAATTACCCGCTGCTGAGCCATGTGTACAACGGCATCTCGGTCGGCAAGACGAATCGGAATCACCAGTCGGGCGGAACGTTGCCAGGCAATGACGGCCCCGGCCGGATGAAGCCGGAGATTGTCGCGCCCGGCAACCTCACGAGTTGGACGACGCCCGTTGCCGCGGCCGCAGCGGCATTGATGATCGAGACCGCACGCACCTCGCCGGGACTGGGCGACAATCCCAACGCCCAAAGGATCGAGGTCATCAAGGCCGTGCTGCTGGCCGGGGCGGCCCATGTCGATGCTCACGACGGTCTATGGTCAAACAACCCCGAGACCTCCGGACCCAACCGCGGTGTCACCAGCCAGCCGATCGACGATGTCGTCGGCGTCGGGACCGTCAACGTCAACATCAGCCACCTGATCCTCACCGGCGCCGAGCAAGACGGCTCGGACGCGCCACCGGCTACTGTCAATGCTCAGCACAGGGGATGGGACCTCGCCGCCGTGGGCGTGGGCGAGAGTCGATTCTGGCGATTTGACGTCGCCCAGCCGGCCGAGGAGATCTCCATCCTCGTCACTTGGCATCGCCAGACCAATGGCACGTTCAGCGCCTCGTTCGTTGCGGACTTCGATCTCATCCTCTGGCGAGTGGATAAGGACGGTCAGCTCGCAACGCTCGTTGGCGACGCAGGCCTGCCTTACTTCGCCGGCGGCAACGTCGTCAGCGAAAGCCCGGTAGACAATGTCGAGCATCTGTACATTCTCGACCTACAGCCGGGCGAGTATGTCCTTGAGCTGCTGCGACTCGACAACCTTCTCGCCTACCCGCAATGGGATGCTGCGGTCGCCTGGTTCATGCCCGCTCCTGCCGCCATCCCCGGCGACCTCGACGGCGACGGTGATGTGGACATCATCGATCTGTTGATCCTGCTGAGCAGTTGGGGGCCGTGCGCTGATTGCGAGAATTGCCCAGCCGATCTCGATGCCGACTGCACGGTCGGCATCCTCGACCTGCTGGCGCTGCTGGCCAACTGGGGCTAATCGGCGAAATCGGCGGACGTTTCGGGGGTATCCTGTGTCATAATGTGTCAGGACTCGCGCTCACTGATGTCGAGGGGGATTCGTGCTGGTGCCTGGCCACTTTGGGCAAGTCATCTTGGAGGACGCCCTTCCATGCACGCGAACCGTCATTCTCTGACACTCTTCGGGATTGTGGGGGCCGCGTTTATTGCCGCGGCGCCGGCCTCAGCCCAGTGCACGGAGCAGTGGTTCCCCGGTGACGGCCTGCCGGGGCTGAACGGGCATGTGTTCGCCGCGGCGGTCTATGACGACGGCAGCGGCCCGGCCCTGTACGTGGGCGGCGGTTTCTCGCTCGCGGGCGCAGCGCTCGCCAGCAACATCGCCAAATGGGACGGCACTAGATGGTCGCCGCTAGGCAGCGGGCTAGATGAATTCGGCGACGTGTGGGCCTTGACTGTGTACAACGGCGAGCTGATCGCCGGAGGCAAGTTCACCGCCGCCGGCGGGACGCCGGCCAATTACATCGCCCGCTGGGATGGCACGGCCTGGTCGCCCCTGGCGAGCGAGATGGACGACACTGTGATCGCCCTGACCGTGTACAAGGGGGACCTGATCGCCGGAGGCCGGTTCACCACGGCCGGTGAGATGGAGGCCGAGCACATTGCCCGCTGGGACGGCCGAACGTGGTCACCGCTGGGCAGCGGGATGAACGGCTTCTATGTGTCCGCGCTGACCGTGTACAACGGCGAGTTGATCGCCGGGGGCAATTTCAATATCGCCGGCGGGACCGGCGTGAGCAACATCGCCCGCTGGGATGGCACCACCTGGTCGCCCCTGGGCAGCGGGATGGGAGGCACATTCCCAGTGTCTGTGCTCGCGCTGACCGTGTACAACGGCGAGTTGATTGCCGGGGGTGGGTTCACCACCGCCGGCGGGACGGCAGCGAGCCACATCGCCCGCTGGGACGGCGCCACATGGTCACCACTAGGCATCGGGATGAACTTCTACGGCTACGTATGGGTGTTGACGGTGTACAGCGGCGAGCTGATCGCCGGAGGCGGGTTCATCACCGCCGGCGGGTCGCCGGCCAACCACATCGCGCGCTGGGACGGCGCCACCTGGTCGTCGCTGGGCAGCGGGATGAACGGCGGCGTGGCGGCCCTAGCCGTGTACAACGACGAGCTGTTCGCCGGGGGCCACTTCACCTCCACCGACGGGATGACCATCAACCACATCGCCCGCTGGGATCCCGGCGCGCCGGGACAGTGGTCGCGGCTGGGCAGCGGCATAGAGGGATGCCAGGGCGCCGATTGCGCCCAGACGAGTGTGTTCGACCTCGCGGTGTACAACGGCGAGTTGATCGCCGGGGGCAACTTCACCACCGCCGGCGAGAATGTGTCCGCCTACTGGGCTCGCTGGGGACCCGATGCCCCGCTGGGCGACCTCGACGGCGACTGTACCGTTGGCGTCTTTGATCTGCTCGCCTTACTCGCCGCATGGGGGCCGTGCGCCGATTGTGAGAATTGCCCAGCCGATCTCGACGGCGATTGCAGCGTCGGCATCCTCGACCTGCTGATACTCCTGGCCAACTGGGGGCCGTGCGCGTGAGCGTTGTGCCGCGCGTCTGGCCGCGGCTTTCCGTCGAACCTCAATCTTCCCCGCCATCCGAGCGATCGCGGGGACGTGGATCGGGATCACGCCAGACATCTTGATACAGGCCGGCTGTCACGGCCGAGTGTGGTCGGCATTTTGTTCACGATCTTCCAGGACACAAATGGCGACGGTCGGCCCAGGTGAGCTCTCTAAACTCCTTGGCAGTCTTTGGTTATGCCCATACAGCCGCGCACGCCGTTGACGGCAGCATCCGGCGGTGCGTGCGGAAATGCCTATTTTTGCCTTGCGAGCGCGGGGGGGGCGTTAGACTCGTGGCCTCGCCGAACGGTACGGCCATAAATGGTGGGGCTTTGGACGGCCACGGATTCGGCTAGAAAGCAACTCAGCACCGCCGTGCGGCCCCTTCGGCAGAAGGAGGAGTAGCCATGTTCAAGCCACGATGTACTGTCGCAGTGGTGTGCGCCACGCTCAGCGGCACCGCGGTCGCCGACACCCTCTACGTGAACTGCTCGTGTGGCGACGACGCCTGGAGTGGTGTAGATCCAAACTGCGTCCCAGCCGATGGGCCGAAGAAAACCATCCAGGCGGCCATCGACGCCGCGGCGAACGGCGATGAGATCGTCGTCGCCCCGGGCACGTGTAACGAGACCATCGACTTTTTGGGGAAGGCGATCACGGTGCGCAGTACCGACCCGAACGATCCGGGGGTTGTCGCGACCACGATCATTGACGGCACCGGCTTGAACGACAGTGTCGTCAAGTGCATCAGCGGTGAGGGGGCGGCCACAGTTCTGGATGGGTTCACCATCACGGGCGGGACGGGTACGCTCGTCGAATTTCTTCCTGGCAACTTCCAGGCCTTCGGCGGCGGCATGTTTAACGAGAGCAACAGCAGCCCCACGGTCGCCAACTGCATCTTCAGCGGTAACCCGGTAGGCTTCAGAGGTGGAGGGATGGCCAACTTCAACAATAGCAACCCGACAGTGACCAACTCCACATTCAGTCAAAACACCGCCTTTGACGGTGGTGGAATGTACAACGTGAACAGCAATCCCACGGTAACCGAGTGCACCTTCGTTGGAAATAGTCTGGGTCTGAATGGTGGTGTATCCAACAATGGCGGCGGAATGCGCAATGAGTTCAGCAACCCGTTTATCACGGACTGTGCCTTTATTGGGAATACGGTAACCGGCTTCCCCTTCGCCGCTGGCGGTGCGATGGCAAACTTTAGCAGCAACCCCATGGTCATGGACACCACGTTCACCGGTAACACCACGACGAGTAGTTCGACTGCTGGCGAGCCAGGCGGCGGCGCGATGATCAACTTCAACAGCAGCCCGACGTTGACTAACTGCACGTTCTCCGAAAACTCCGCCGTTACCGATGGCGGTGCGATCGCCAACTTCGCCAGCAGCAACCCGACGGTGGCCAACTGCACATTCAGTGACAACCTGGCCGACTACGGCGGCGGGATGTACAACTCCGTCAGCAGCGACCCTACTGTGACCAACTGCTCGTTTAGTGGAAACACGGCCACCTTCAACGGCGGCGGGATCTCCAACTACTTCGCCAGCCATCCCACGGTAACCAACTGCATCCTGTGGGGCGACAGCCCGAACGAGATCGTTGATGTCGCCGGTGCGGTGACGACCGTAAACTACAGTTGTGTCCAGGGCGGCTGGTTCGGCGCGGGCGCGAACAACATCGACGCCGACCCGATGTTCGTCGACCCCGGAAGTGGCGACT
>JADFIM010000108.1 GCA_022566725.1 Planctomycetota bacterium | reverse complement strand
GATTGATGAAACCCAACGTCGCCGAACCAAGCAGCTGGCCTACAACGAGGCGCACGGGATCACCGCCCGCACAATCAAGAAGGCCATTCGCCGCGGTATCGAGCAGGAATTGCAGGCCCACAAGACTGCTCGCACCGCCGTCGGCCGAAAGACCGATGCCCAGGGGTACGATCGTGATGAGCTGATCCGCCTGCTGACCGAAGAGATGATTCAAGCTGCCGATCGATTGGCGTTCGAGGAGGCGGCGGAGTTGCGCGATCAGATCAAGGCGCTCAAAGCGAAACCGGCAAACGGCCTCGCCGGGTCGTCCGGCCCGGAGGAGGTTGATTCGCCCACGCCGAAACCGGGGATGGCCGGCAAACGCCGGCGCAAGCGCGCTGCGTTCTAGCGCAGTCTGCGATCGCGTGGCCTGTTTCGGCACGGAAAAGGGCACGGAAAAGGCACACGGAAATGGGTTCGGGAGTCGTCTTCGCGGCGACGCAGGTGGCACGGCTCGACCCGCAGGGCGAGCCGTGATTTGCGAGACCGCGCTTGACTTCTGCACTGCTCTCCGCTGCGCGGCCGAGCAGTGCCACTGTTGCAGGCGCGCGGCTCGTCGCAGACGCTCCACTTCAAGTACAACTGCTCTCGGCGAAGCTGACCCCTCTACGCGGCGACCTGCGTCCCCTGGGAGGTCTCGGGTCGCACGACGGAGTCGGCAGCGTCGACCTCAGCTGGGATTTCTCGCAGGCGAATCTGACGGGTGGCCCGCTCAAGGACCTCCGATTCGGCTGGGCTCCCCAATGACAACGGCCAAGCTTCGGCCGGCCGCGGGTCAGCCGTCCCGCCCGTCTGCCCATTGTTCGCTCTCGGAGCCATGCGTGCCCTTGCGGTAGTTGGGGTGTGTTTCGTGGCGCTGCTCCACCCGGATGCAGGAAAAGAGGTCTTTTCATCCTCGGCCGAATGAGATCGTCCCTGGACCGATTCTCCCGGATTACGACGAACCGGCTTTGACCCGCCAGCCTAAGCGCGAAAGCGTCAGACCCTTGCATGTGACCATGGCGCACGGCGTCGCTACACTTCGCCCATGGCCAAGCCAGTTCCCCCTCCGGAACACGCCAACGTGCTGCTGATCGGCGGCGGCGGGCGCGAGCACGCCCTCGCCTGGAAGCTCAAGCAGTCGCCTCGACTAGCCACGCTGTGGCTCACTGACCCCGGCAACGGCGGCCTGGCTCACCTGGGTCGCCCCTGCCCGCAGAAGATGGACGGCTCCAACATCTTCATGATGCAGCGCTGGTGCGACAGCAACGACATCCACCTGGTCGTCGTCGGGCCGGAAGGGCCGCTGGCCGCAGGCATCACCGACGCGCTGAAGACCGACCGCCGTCAGGTCTTCGGCCCCACCAAAGCCGCCGCCCAGATCGAAGCGGACAAGACCTTCGCCAAACAGTTGATGCGACACGCCGCAATCTCCACCGCCGAGGCTCGCATCTTCGACAAGCCCGACAGTGCCGAGGCGTATATCCGCGCCCATGACGAACCCTGCGTGGTCAAGGCCTCCGGTCTGGCTGCGGGCAAAGGCGCCATCGTCTGTGACACACCCGCCGAAGCGCTCCAGGCCATGAACCGAATCATGGTCCGCCGGGAGTTCGGCAGCGCTGGTGACAAGATCCTGATCGAGGAGAAGCTCTGCGGCCAGGAGGTCAGCGTGCTCGCCCTGGTTGACGGGCGTTCGATCTGGCTGCTCGATCCGTGCCAGGATCACAAGTCACTCGGTGAGGGCAACACCGGCCCGAACACCGGCGGCATGGGTGCCTGCTGCCCCACTGGGCTGCTGGACAGCCCCACCCTGGACGTGATCCAGCGCGAGATCATCGTCCCGACCGTGGACGCCCTGCGCCGCGAAGGCATCGATTATCACGGCGTGCTCTATGTCGGACTGATCCTCACCCCTGCCGGGCCGAAGGTGCTGGAGTTCAACTGCCGTTTCGGCGATCCCGAATGCCAGGTGCTGATGGCCCGGCTCCAAGGCGATCTCTTTGAGATCCTCTGGGCCGCCTGCACCGGAACGCTCGACGACGCGATGATCGACTTCGATCCTCGCGCCGCCTGCTGTGTGGTCATGTGCTCCGACGGCTACCCCGGTCCGTATGAAAAGGGCAAGCCGATTACCGGGATCGAAGCCGCCGAGGCGCTGAGTGGTGACCGAAGGGAAGTGATCGTCTTCCATGCCGGCACCACCCACAACAAGGAAGGCGAGCTCGTCACGAACGGGGGGCGCGTGCTCGGCGTCACCGCCTTGGCCGAGGACCTGCAAGCCGCCCACGACCTGGCCAACGCCGCCTGCGAGAAGATCCACTTTGAGGGTGCGTACTACCGCCGCGACATCGGCAACCGCGTCCTCGTGCACTCATAGCCGGTAGGTCAGGTCTCGGCCGGACACCACCCTCGCCGGCTTCTCACCGCAGGCTGACCGCCTGCCCCGCCAACTGTCGCCGGTTGCCAAGGCCGCGGGTTCGTGCGATAGTCGCACCCGGCCCCGCTATGAATAAACCCCCACCCAACTGGCAGGAGCGTTACAACGCGAAGTTCATCATCACCGCCCGCCTTCGCCTGCTGGATCAACCGGGTGTGTTGGCGAAGGTGCTGGACGTCGCCGCCGACGCCGGGGCCTCGGTGGGCGACATCCGGATCGTCGGCGCCGACAGCCAGCACAAGATCCGCGACGTACAGCTGTTTATTGTCGATCAAGAGCGCCTCGACGCGACGATCGACGCGATCAAGGCCCTGGACGAGGTCGAGCTTCTGCGGATCACGGACGAGGTGCTGGAGATCCACCGCCACGGCACGATCGAGACCAGGGCCCGAGTCCCGCTCAACACGATCATGGACCTGCGGATGGTCTACACGCCGGGCGTGGCCAGCGTCTGCCAGCTCATCGCGGACAAACCGGAGACCGCGTGGAAGTACACGTCCAAAGGCCGGCGCATCGCCATCGTCACCAACGGCTCGGCCGTGTTGGGGCTCGGCGACATCGGGCCGCTGGCGGGGCTGCCGGTGATGGAAGGCAAGTCGGCGATCCTGGCCCATTTCGTCAAGGTCTCCGCTGATCCGATCCTGATCGACAGCCACGACACCGATGAGATCGTGAACATCGTCGCCAAGCTCTCTTCCAACTACGGCGCCATCCAGCTCGAAGACATCTCCGCCCCCGCGTGCTTCGAGATCGAGCCGAAGCTGCAGGACCGTCTGGATATCCCCGTGTTCCACGACGATCAGCACGGCACGGCAACTGTCGTCGTGGCCGGGCTTATCAATGCCCTTCGACAGACGAATCGCACGCCGCAGGATTGCCGGGCGGTCATCCTCGGCGCCGGAGCGGCGGGAACGGCGATCGCGCGGTTCCTCGTTGAGTTTGGTCTGGACGATGTCGTGGTCTGCGACAGCGTTGGCGCAATCTGGCCGGGGCGACCTGAGCGTATGAATCCATGGAAACAGCGGCTGGCCGAAACGACCAACAAGACCGACGCCCGCGGTTCACTGGCCGAAGTGATCCGAGGAAGAAACCTCTTTATCGGCGTCTCCCGGCCCAAGGTCGTCAGCAAGGAAATGATCGCGTCGATGGCCGCCGCCCCCATCGTCTTCGCGCTGGCGAATCCCGTCAGCGAGATCTCCGTGGAGGATGCGTTCGAGGCGGGCGCCGCGATCGCGCTTGATGGACGAAGCATGAACAACGCCTTGGCCTATCCCGGCATCTTTCGCGGGGCGCTGGATGCGCGGGCCAGGCGCATCACGCACGAGATGAAGGTCGCCGCCGCCGAGGCCCTCGCCGCCGCCGCCACCGACCAACTGCTTCCGGACATGCTCGATGCGTCGGTCCACAGCCGGGTCGCCGCCGCGGTGGCAACAGCCTGGACACAGGCCGACCGAACGTTGGCACCCGTTTAGTCAATGGCCGGCGGGCGTAGCCCTCCGGCTATCCGACCCGGACCACGCCTCTGTATTCACACCGCCGCCATGCTGGCACGCAGCGAGCCGATCACGGCGGCAATGACCTCAAAGGCACGGTCGATCTCATCCGCGGTGGTGTCGCGGGAAAAGCTGAAGCGAATCGAGCCCGCGACCAGTTGATCCCCAATACCCATCGCCAGCAGCACCGTCGAAGGCTCCATAGACCCCGACGAGCACGCTGCGCCGGCCGAGGCGCACACGCCTCGCTCCGAAAGCATCAAGAGGATCGCCTCAGCCTCCAACTTCGCAAAGGCGATGTTGGACGTGCTCCACAATCGCGGCGCATCGCCGCCGATCACCGTTGCCTCGCCCGCCGCGCCGAGAATCCGCTGCTCAAATGAGTCGCGGAGCGTGCCCAGCCGCCGGCGATCATCACCGGCCAGCCAACGCTTCGCCAGCCGGGCCGCCACCCCGAGCCCGATGATGCCCGGCACGTTCTCGGTGCCGCCGCGGTGCTCCCGTTCCTGCGGCCCGCCGATGAGCTGCGGCTCGATCCGCACGCCGCTGCGAACGTACAGCGCCCCAATCCCCTTGGGCCCGTGGAACTTGTGCGCGGAAAAGCTCAGCAGATCGACAGGCATCGACGACACGTCCGTCGGCATCTTGCCCACCCACTGCGTGGCGTCGGTGTGAAAGCGCACGCCGTGCTCCCGGCAGAGCCGCCCGATCTCCTCGATCGGCTGAATGATGCCGGTTTCGTTGTTCGCCCACATGATCGAGACCAGCGCGATCTCATCCGCCCGGCCGGCAAGCAACCTTCGCAGCGCATCCAACTCGACGATGCCGTTGCCGTCATTGGCCAGCCAGACCACGTCGGCGCCGCGCCGCTCGAGCGTCTCAGCAGGTTCCCGCACCGTGCTGTGCTCGAGCCGGGAGGTCACGAGCACGTTGCGATTCGAATGGGCGGCAAGGGACCCACTGATGGCGAGATTGGCCGCTTCGGTTCCGCCGGAGGTAAACACCAGCTCACGATCGCGGCAGCCGATCAGATCGCACACTGACTCGCGGGCCAACTCGACCTGTCGGCGGACGGCCTGGCCCGGCCGATGCATGCTGGAGGGATTCGCCCATCCTTCGCGCAGGGCCTGGATCATCGCCGTCACGACTTCCTCAGCCGGCTTCGTCGTAGCGTTGTGGTCGAGGTAGATGGAGTCCATCGGTCTACCAGAACATTAGGCGCACGATGTGCTGGCGAGCGAACGAGCGCCGCGGACCGATCACTCCGTGCTGCGGTTCTCGTGGTCGACGATCTCGCCGGCGTAGTCATGGTGTTGGCGGTTATGCTCCGTCGCTGCCCGGGTGGCGGCGATCCGGCCGGCCCGCTCATTGACGGTAAACATCAGCACGAGCCCGACCAGGAAGAAGATTCCGCTGGAGGCGACCACCAGGTTGTAGTCGCCCCCAAACACTTTCTCAGCCAGGATACTGAGGGTCAAGCCGAGGATCGCGGCAACCTTCGTGCCCAACCCGTAGAAGCCGAAGAACTCCGCCGCCTTGTGCGGAGGGCTGAAGAGCCCCACCATCGCCCGGGTCGAGGTCCCGAGCATGCCCATCCCGAAGCCGACGCCGCTGCCCAGCAGCCAGAACATGAACCGCATCTGTGCATTGACAAAGAGCATGGCGCTCATGACCGCCAGCCAGAGGATCAGGGCCAGGATGATCGTTCGGCGCGTGCCGATGCGGTCCTGGAACCGCCCGGTCACGAAGGCGCCGATGATCGCGGTCACCGTCAGAATCAAGATGTAGATGGCCAGCTGTGCCTCGCCGAAACCAAAGATCTTCTTCGCGATTGACCCGGCGAACCAGATCACGATCTGCATACCGCCGAGGTAGAACGTCATAATCCCGAGGAAGCGAAAGAGCTGCCGGTACTGTCGGATCGATCGGAACGTGCCGGCGAGGCGATGGAATCCGATGGTGACCATGGTCTGGCCGGGGGGCATGACTTCGCGCTGCTTTCGCTCGCGCAGCAGGATGAATGTCGGAAGGGCCGCAAGCAGAAAGAAGATGCCGGCCCAGAGGCAAACCAACCGATAGCCGGTCGGCCCATCCCAGATGCTCGTAATCACCGCGGCCCCGGCGAGGCAGGACAATCCGCCGGTGTATCCCAGCGTGAAGCCGAAGGCGGAGACCTTTCCCATGTCACCATGGCGCGCAAGCTCCGGAAGGAAGGCGGCCATGAAGTTCTCGCCGACCGCATAAAAGCCGTAACCGACGACGAAAAGGATCATGGCAGCCGCGACCTGACCCGGCGCCACCAGTCCCAAGGACGCCGTCAGCGTCACCGACACGACGTACGTGACGAACAGCAGCCTTTTCTTCGCGCCGGAGAAGTCCGCCAGCGCTCCGATGAGCGGAGAGACCACGATCACCATGAGCAGCGCGATGATCCCCGATATGGCCCAGAGTTGGCGACCGCGCGATTCATCGCCGACCACGATGTGGTTCACGAAGTACAGGTGGAACATTGTCGTGAGGATCACCAGGGTGAACGCCTGGTTGGCGAAGTCGAACATCGCCCAGCCGAAGACTTCCTTGTTCAACCAGCTTCGCTTGGTCACCGTCGGCTCACATCATGTACCAGTGAAGACGCCCACGGACTGGAGTCCGTGGGCGTCGATGGTAGCGCTAGGTATCTCGGCGTAGCGACCTGCCTTCAATGCGGCTGAGAGGACTCGAACCTCCACGGGATATTACTCCCACTAGAACCTGAATCTAGCGCGTCTGCCAATTTCGCCACAGCCGCAACCGCGCGGGCCAGATCATACCCGCGCGCCTAGGCAATGGAAGCGATGACGCCCGCCGGCAGCGGTGGCAGCACGCCGTCCCACCATCGGCGCGCTGCTTAGGCGGATTCGTGATCTGGGGCCGCAAGCTCTTGCCCCGGTGAGTCGCGCACCGGCCCCATGCCGGAGTCGGCCGTGTTAGGCCCGTTGCGGCTGTGGCTGTGGCTGCGGATCGGCGGACTCTTTGCGCTCCTTGGCCGCCGGTGCCAACCCCCGCTTGGCCAATACAGCCTGTCGAATCTCGCCCATCAGGTCGGCATGGTCGCGAATGAACGCCTTGGAGTTCTCCCGACCCTGGCCGAGTCGAAGATCGCCGTAGCTGAACCACGAGCCGGACTTGACGACGACGCCATCTGCGACGGCCAGATCCAGCAGGTCACCGGAGACGCTGATCCCCTCATCGAACATGATGTCGAACTCCGCATCACGGAACGGCGGGGCGACCTTGTTCTTCACCACCCGAGCCCGGACGTGATTGCCGACGTTGCGATCCCCGTCCTTGATCGCGCCGATACGGCGAATGTCGATCCGCACCGAGGCGTAGAACTTCAACGCCCGACCACCCGGCGTGGTCTCCGGCGAGCCGAACATCACGCCGATCTTCTCGCGGAGCTGGTTGATGAAGATGACCACGCACTGGCTCTTGGCGATGGCGCCGGTGAGCTTGCGAAGCGCCTGGCTCATGAGCCTCGCCTGCAGGCCGACGTGAGCGGCGCCCATGTCGCCCTCGATCTCCGCTCGGGGAATCAACGCGGCGACGGAATCGATCACGATCACGTCCACGGCATTGGAGCGCACCAACAGCTCGCAGATCTCCAAGGCCTGCTCCCCTGTATCCGGCTGGGAGACGAGCAGCTCCTCGAGGTTCACGCCGAGCAGCTTGACCCAGCCGGGGTCGAGCGCGTGTTCGGCATCGATGAACGCGGCCACGCCGCCGTCCTTCTGGGCGTTCGCCACCACCGTCAGCGCCAGTGTCGTTTTGCCCGACGCCTCCGGGCCGAAGATCTCCGCGCACCGTCCCCGGGGCAGCCCCCGGCCACCGAGGGCGAGGTCCAGACTCAGCGCCCCGGTCGAGATGCCCGGGATCAGGTTGCTCGCCTCCTCATCAAGCCGCATGATCGCCCCCTTGCCGAAGCTAGTCTCGATCTGGCTGAGCGCCCGCTCCAGGGACGCAACGCGTGCCTTCTCGTCGGTGACGACCTTGGCCATACCTCGGCTGACCTTCCCGTTTTTGTTGGTTGTTGCGTTGCGACCGGTGAGCGTAGACACCATAGCTGGACCCTCGATTCTGGTCAATGTTCGGTATGTGATAGGATGACCACATCATCGGCTCTGTCAAGGGTCTGTTCGGTATATTTTGAGAAATATCTTCGCCCCGGGCTGGCTGCGACTGCGGGGGATCGACCGGCACACGGCGGGGCAAGCCCGCCGGCTAAACGCACGGGCCCCAGTTGGCCAGCAGGGCGAGCAGGTCGAGGATGCCGACGGTCCCGTCGCCATCGAAGTCCGGCGGCCCGCCGGGATCGCTGCCCCACGCGGCGAGGAGCGCGAGCAGATCGAGAATGCCAACGCTACCGCTGGCGTCGAGGTCCCAGGGGCACTTTCCGGGGGCGGCAGCATCAAAGAGGTAGGCCGAGCCGGAGTTGAAGCCGTTGTCATCGTCCCCGGGGGCCCCGGCAATGGCGGTGGCACCGCTGATCGCGACGGAGTCGCCGAAGACGTCGTCCGCCGCGCCGTCGTTGGGGAGGAGCTTGGCGATCTGCCGCCCCGTGGTTGCGTCGAAAAGATAGGCGGACCCGGATCGGTCGCCGTTGTCGTCGTCAAAGACTGCCCCGACGATGGCGGTGTCGCCGCTGATCGCGACGGAGACGCCGAACCAGTCGTTCGCCGCGCCGTCGTCGGGCAGGAGCTTGGCGATCTGCCGGCCCGTGGTGGTGTCGAAGAGGTAGGCGGAGCCGGACTCGAAGCCGTTGTCGTTGTCGTGCCAGGCCCCGACGATGGCGGTGGCGCCGCTGATCGCGACGGACAAGCCGAAGTTGTCGCCCTCCGCGCCGTCGTTGGGGAGCAGCTTGGCGATCTGCTCGCCGAAGGTGGTGTCAAAGAGGTAGGCGGAGCCGGAGTCGGGGCCGTTGTCGTCGTCATAGCGTGCCCCGACGATGGCCCCGATTCCATCGGGGCTGATCGCGACGGAGGACCCGAAGCTGTCGAACGCCGCGCCGTCG
>JADFIM010000107.1 GCA_022566725.1 Planctomycetota bacterium | reverse complement strand
GCTGAGCTCCCACGCGGTTGGGGCCCGGTGGCGCGGAAAGGGAATCGGTCCGGGGGTGGTGTCACGTTGGAGGCTGCTGAAGCGAAGCCTGCGCATCAAGTGATTCCTGCCGGCCTCCGACCACGAGGGCGCCTGCCAATGGCTGATGCACCCGAAGTCGCCAATCGGCATGATCCATGTCGAACTTTGGCGGCCCGACGGCCAGCGGCGCCGCTGAGCCGCTGCAACCGGGAGAATCCGGCCAGCCTGCCGCGAATCGGCCACCGTCTGATCCCTTCGCTCGCTCCAGGAGCCTTGAGCGGCCGATAATCGATTTCCCGAGCAAGGCAGGCCGGGCCGCTTGTGCCGTCGGCGAGATTGACGGATAATCGCCCACCGATGCCGAAACGATTCTCTTGAAAGGGAAACTCGATGAGCAGACTCCATAAGAGACTTCTGTTGATTGTGATGCTGGCCGGCTTCGCAGCATGCGTGGCCGTCGGCTGTCAGACGATTGAAGGAGCGGGCAAGGACATCTCCTCGGCGGGCAGAGGGATCGCCGACGTCGCCGATGACGTGAAGCCATACGAGTGATTCCGGCCGGGCCGGCCGTGAGGTGTGGCCGGGTCGGTGCTGTTGCCCGCGGCTGGGAACCGGATCGCGTTACCGCGGGGCGGCTCAGGTCACGGCGCCCTGCGAGTCGAAGATGCGCTTCGCCTGTAAGAGTCGGCGGCCGATCGTCATCACCACCCCCAGGCCGATCATGGAGCCGACCCCGAAAATGATGCCGGCATAGAGCAGCCGCTGATCGCGGATGGGAACCGGGTTGATCGAGGCATACCGCGTTCGACCAGCCTCTTTGTGCTCGCCTCGCACGACCGTGCGGGCGCCGTCGCTTCGTTTGCCTGCTTGACGAGAGGATTCCCGGGCGAAGGTCGTGGCCAGCGTGTCCAGAATCGCGGTGATCTCTCCGCGGTCGGTGCCCGCTAAGGTAAGGGTCATGACCCCCGGCTGGGCGGCATCCACCGTGAGGTCATCGCGCAACCGCTGGGCAAGCGCAACGGGGTCTTTGTACCGGTCCAGCCGCCGATCGGCCAGTCGCTTGGCCAGCGTCCGATGAAAGTTCTTATCGATAAGCAAGGCGCTGTGCCACGTTTGCCATTTTGCCGCATCCTCGTCGGAGAACGGCAATCCTGAACGTGCCTCGGCCTCGACATCGACCGAAGCGGCCACCATCGCGGGGAAGAAATGATTGGCTGCCAGCCCGCTGGCGATGGCGACGACGGCGAGCGAGACCGCCAGCCAGCTGAAGGTCACCACGGCCCGGGGTCGTGCCCACTTGCGCTGCATCTTGCGTTCTGCTGCAGCCAGGGATTCTCGGATTTCCACAAGCCGCCGTCGTTGATTCTCAACGGCCTGGTCCTGCTTGATTCGGCGTTGGGCTTGCTCCGGATCGGTGCGAGCTCGCCTCGCTCGCCCCCGAGTGGCCTGACGAACCTTCGCCAGGCGCTGGCGGCGACGCTGCCAGTGCTTCGCTGCGGCGCTGATGCGCTGCGCCTTCTTCTGAAGATCTTCAGAGATCTGCGCCCCGCGGGCATCAGCGGCTTCGGCCTGTGCGGCACGAACCTCGTTAAGCTGCTGCTCAAGCTCGGCGATACGCTGCTGCTCACACTGAAGTTGGTCCTGGGCATCAGAGCGCTGCGACAGCGTCCCGCGGACAATGTTTAGCTCGTTGCGGGCGTCGGCTAACGATGCGTCCCGCCGCTGCAGCTCGGCCTTGAGCACCTCCACCTGCTCGTTCAGTGAGGCGATCTGCACCGTGGCCTCTTGCTGGGGCCCCGCGGCTCGCCGGCCCGCGTCGGCCAGTGCCTCTTCAAGCTCGCCCACGCGTGATCGCAGCGAGCCAATCTGACCGACTTCCGTCTCCTGCTGCCGCCTCTGGGCGTCAAGCTCTCCCCGGCCGCGCTCCACCTGCTGTTGAAGGCGCTGCAACTGTTCTTCTGAATCTTGACTTTGCCGGTGAAGCTGTGATTCCAGAGAAGCGAGACGTTCGCGCTGAGCCTGCAACTCGTTGCCTTGTCGGGTCAGCTCCGACTCGGTCTCATGGAGCTCAGCGCGGCGGCGCTCATGGTGCTCTTGAGACTGTTGCTGCTCCTGGAGCAGCTGCGCGCGAGCGCTCTGCAATTCATCGCGCTGTTGGGCAAGCTCAGACTGTTCCCGAGCGATCTCCTCACGCTGCTCATCCACCTGCCGGCGAGACTGCACATCACGGCCCTGTGCTTCGGCGAACTGCTCATTATGGTGGCACTGCGCAGAGCGAAGGCGCCCAAACTGACGTTCAATGTCGGCAAGGATTCCCAGCACCTGATCGCCCGGAGAAGGCGACGCATCGCCGGGTGCAGCCGCCGACGAGCCGGAATCATCCGAAGCGGTGCCCCACCAGTCGAAATGAGGGGGGCTGCTGTCGCTCGATTCAGGGCCGTGGTAGGGGTTCATTGCGATGCTCTCCCGCGGCGGCGCCGGCCGGCCGCCTGATCCAGCACCATCGATATCGACCTGCCGAAGCGCAAGATCAAGCGTCGCATCCGGAAATGCCCAATGCACGATCAGTCTCGACGATTCCCCGCTCTCCCTGGCCCAATGCCGCCTCCAAGGGCAACGAGAATCTCCGCCATCGCCTACGATGGGCTGCCTTGACGATGTCCAGCACCGCATTCTCCAGCGCCGTCATGCCCGACGGGCCACCCGAGGCCGCGCCACGTTTGGACGCTCCCGTTGCAGCGATTGCGCAGAAGGTCCAGCGCGGGCAGAGGTTGTCCGTCCAAGATGGCATGGTGCTGTACGAAACCCCCGATCTCTGGACCGTCTGCTCGCTGGCTGACCAGGTTCGCAGGCGCATGCACGGTGATGTGGCGTACTACAACATCAACCGCCACATCAACTACTCCAACATCTGTGCGCTGTCGTGCACGTTCTGCTCGTTCTACCGCAAGAAGGATCAGGGCGGCGCGTACGAGTACTCGATCGAACAGATCCGCCAGGAGGCGGCCCAGGCGGCGCAAGCGGGAGCCACCGAGATTCACATCGTCGGGGGGCTGCACCCCCGGCTGCCGTTGGACTATTACACCGGCATGCTTCAGGCGATCCGCGAGGCCGCCCCGAAGCTACACATCAAAGCCTTCACCGCGGTAGAGATCGTGCACCTGGCCCGGATCTCCAAGCGCGGCCCGCAGAAATACGAAGGCATCAAGGCCGTGCTGCGCGATTTAATTCAGGCGGGGTTGGGATCGCTTCCGGGAGGCGGGGCGGAAGTGTTTGACGATCGCGTTCACGATGAAGCGTTCAAGGGCAAGATTCGAGCCGGCACCTGGCTCGACGTGCACCGCGCCGCCCACGAGCTCGCCTTGAACTCCAACGCCACGATGCTTTACGGACACGTCGAGAGCCGCCGCGACCGCATCGTGCACATGAACATCCTTCGCCTCCACCAGGATCGCACACTGCGAGACTGGGCCAACAGTCAGAGCATTACACTCCAGGAAGATGATGCGGTCGTGCTGTACGGGCCCGATGAAATGTACTCGCAAAATCGTCTTCCCACGCCCGGCGCTTCCGCGGGCGCATCGGGCTATTTCCAGACGATTATTCCACTGCCGTTCATTCCGGATGACAGTGCGCTAGAGCACCTGCCCGGACCGACGGGCCAGGAAAACCTACGGACGCTGGCGATCGCCAGGCTGATGCTCGACAACTTCCCGCATTGCAAAGCATTCTGGATTATGCAGACGCTCCAGATGGCGCAGCTCATGCTCCAGAGTGGAGCGGACGACATCGACGGCACAGTGGTGTGGTACGACATCACGAAGGTTGGCGGGGCGACAACGCATCAGGAAGCCAGCGCCTGGGACCTGCAGCGGGCCATCCGCGAAGCCGGCTTTCGCCCCGTCGAGCGCGACACGCTCTACCGCCCGATCCAGCGCGACGGCGAAGCGTGGTCCGTGATTGGAGGCACGTAGCGCAACGGCCCGTTTAGCCGGCGGGCTTGCCCCGCCGCGTCCCCTTGCGCTTTCGGAGCTGAATCCCCCGCATATGCATGCGGGGCTGTGATGTGTTTCACTCTCGCCGGCCCAGTGCCCACCAGAGTTCCGGCATGCGCAAGGCCCCCGCGGCCGAGCAAACGACCAGCGCTCCCAAGACGACCACTGCGAGCAACCTCACAAGCGAGCCAAACCAACTGAGCATTTCGGGAAGACCAGCTGAGATGATCCCCACGATGAATATCATCAGAGCCGTGATCATCAGCGACTTGGTCCAACTGGATACAACTTCAGCATCCAGAATGTCCCCGGCGTGCCGACGGACAACCATCAGCAGCGCAATCGCTTGAATCGTCGCGCAGATGGCGGTGGACCACGCCAACCCGGCCTCGCGCAGCGGCGTCCAGATCAACGTGCAGTTGAGCGCCAGATTCAATGCGACCATCGACACTGCGATCTTCACCGGCGTCTTGGCGTCACCCCTGGCATAGAACGCCCGTGTCAGCACATGGATCATCGAGTACGCCCACACCGCAGACGCATACCCCAGCACAACGAAGGCCACGCGTTGAGCGTCATCCAAGGAAAACGCCCGGCCTTGGTAGATCACCGTCGCCAACGGCCGGGCGATGAGCATCAATCCAGCACTGGCCGGCAGCCCGACGAACACGACCAATCGCAGTCCGCGTCTCAGGATGGCGGCAAAGGCTTCATCGTCATCGGTCAGCCGGGCCAGGGCGGGAAAGATCGCCGTGGCGATCGCGATCCCGAACACGCCCAGTGGAAACTGATACAAGCGCTGGGCGAAGCTCACCGCGGACAGCGCGCCTTCTTTGAGCGGGTAGTCCACGCCGAAGATGGTCGCGCCGATCGTGGACGGATAGCTGGCGATCAGGCTGTCGAAGAAGGTGTTGAGCTGAAGGACCCCCAAGCCGAGGATCATCGGCCCGGCCTGGCGCAGCACGCGGCGCATCGGTTCACGAGCGGCGGCGAAGTCGCGCGCCCACCATCGTCGATTGCGCAAGGCCCACACGAACCAGGCAACTTGAAGCAACCCGGCGAGGATCACCGCGCCGGCGACGGCGCTGATGTGAGTGGTTCGATCCTCCGCGCCGAGCAACGGCAACATGCCGACGGCAGCGATGATCAGGCAAATGTTCAGCACGATCGGCGCTGCTGCGGTCGGCCCGAACCGCCCGTGCACCTGAAGCATCGCCCCCAGAATCGCCACGACACAAACCATCGGCATGTACGGCAGCATGATCATCATCAGCCGAACGCCGAGATGCTGGTGATCTGCGTGATGCGAGATGAGGTAGAGCACAGCCTCACCCAACAACGTGATCCCGCCGAGCACCACCACCAGCAGCGCGATGGTCAGCGAGGCGAGGCGCTTTGCAGTGGCGGGATCGTCTTTCTCGAGCTGCGCATAGGCTGGCAGGAACGCCGCCGCCAGAGCGCCTTCGCCGAAGAGCCGGCGAAAGAGATTGGGAATGATGAACGCGAAGAAGAAGGCGTCCATGACCCCGGCTGCGCCGAAGATGCGGCTCAGCGCCGCATCGCGCGCAAGCCCGGTGACCCGGCTGGCAATGGTCAGCAGCGAAAATGTTCGGGAGTGACGTTCGAAATGCTCGGCCATTCCGGTGAGCCTATCGACCAGCCAGGGTCATTCACCGCAGAGCAGCCCAGATCGCAGAGAGGGAAATGGTTTGGCGGCCGGGGCACAATGTTGGGCCGTCGCCGCCCGGCGACGCGGGCCAAGGCCCGCGGCTAAACAATCCGGCGGCTGACGGCCTGGGGCTGGTGGGGGTATCGCACGAACGGCGTGCCACACTCGCCGCAGCGACCCAGCCCGCCCTCAAGAGGCGTGCCCCGAAGGTCGTGATTGCAGCATCGGCACTGCACGTGCTGCCGATCGTACAGTTGCGCCTGCCGGAAGCGATACCGGCGCACAGCGACACCAAGGATGAGCGCAATGCCTGCAAGATCCAGCGCCACCTGCATATCCGGCGTGAGACTCTGCCATAGATGCAGAAGTTGCTTGGCAACAGTCAGCCGGTCGGACAGGCCGAGCACAATTCCGTAGAGGAAGACGGCCACAAAGAAGAGACCGATCGCGGTCAGGGCGGCCGATCCAGCGCCGCGTAGCGCGGCCGTCAGCGGCAGGTCCATTGGTTCGCGCCATTGTCCGCGATGAATTCGTGCATGACAGCTGGGACATCGCCCGCGTCCGAACTCATCGAACGCAATGTCGCAGCAGGAGCCGCCACACTCAAAGCATGGCTGGCTTCCTTTGAGAGCGGAAGCCTGCCGGCGATACATCGCCGCCAAGGTCAGGTGCGTCGCCGCCACGGCTCCGAGGAATCCGGCCACGATCAATGTCGCCAGCACACTGTCGTACGGGAAACCGAAGGCCCAACGCAAGAGCATCCACATGACAAGTGCCATCACGACCGCGCCGATGCCGGCTGCTGCAAGTGCGACGATCCAGGTTCTCAGACGAACGAATTGGTCGCCCAGGAGGTATGCCCCAAATGCCAGGCGAGCGCGGTTGGCCGGTCCGCCGATCGCCCCCAGCGCCCAGATCCACGCAATCGCAAGCAGGACGCCGAGTCCGCTGGCGAACATGTCCTGCCAGGAAAATGTCCGTTGCAGGATCGGCAGTGCCTGGGTGACCTCGTCGAGCGCCGCCCATACCAGAGCCACGAAGCAGACCATCCACGCCGCCCCGAGCCAGCGGGTCCGCCACAACAACAGGGCGAACCCACCGAACGCCAGCATGTGGAGGATCTTGTCCGGCGCCGGCTGTGCTTCGGTACCCAGGTCCAAGCTCGGCCAGTGGGTGGCGAGGGTGAGCGCCACCGCATAGACGGCAAACACCAGCCGCCAGGGCCTGGCCACACGTCGCATCCACTTCTTTGTTTGGGGCGTCATCCCGGTCGGCCGGGGTCGGCTTCGACGCCGGCCGGCGCATCGCTCGTCACGCCGGAAACGGCGGGCATCGCCGATCGTGCCTCGGACACGGTCACGATTTCCGGCGGCGACTGGGGCACTGACGCGGGCTGGGAGGTGTCGCTGCGCTGTGCGATTTGGGCATCCCAATCCGCGAGAAGAAGCTCCGAAAGGATGCGGTAGTCGTTGGCGCCGGCACACCACGGCGCGTAGTCGAAGATCGTCTTGCCGAAACTGGGGGCTTCAGCGAGCTTGATGTTGCGCCGAATCGCCGGCCGAAGCACGCGACAGTTCCGCCACGGCACGTCTTGGCGCCGGGCCTGCAAAAAGAACGCGTCCAGGTCTGCGACGACCTCCTTCGCCAGCGTGGTCTGGCCTTCGTGCATGCAAAGGATGATCCCCGTCACACGCAGGTCGGGATTCACGCTTCGGCACACCAGACCGACGGTGTCCAGGAGTCTTCCCACACCTTGTAATGCGAGAAAGTGAGCCTGCATCGGCACGAACACCTCCCCGACCAGCGACAAGGCATTGAGCGTAAGCAATCCCAGACTGGGCGGACAATCCACGAAGACGAAGTCATACGATTGGGCGATGGCGGCAAACTTGCGGCGGAGGATGCGCTGCCGATCAGGATGGCCGGCCAGCTCGGTCGCTGCGGCCGCGAGATCGACCTCGGCGGGAACAACATCGAGGTTTGGGCGGACATTGATCAAGCATTGCGCCGCCTCGCAGGCCGGGTCGATCAGGAGGTCATAGACCGTGTGGTCCGTCCCCGTGATATCGATCCCCAGATGCAACGTCAGGTGAGCCTGGGGGTCCAGGTCGATCAGGCAGATTCGCCGGCCGGCTTCGGCCAGCGCTGCGGCGAGGTTGACCGCTGTGGTGGTCTTGCCCACGCCCCCCTTCTGGTTCATCAGCGCGATGGTGCGAACACGATGGCCGGCGGCGCTTGCAGGGCTGGACATACCGGTGAGTATATCGTCCCAACCATCCGTCTCCGGCCATATCGTGACGGTTGAGACATCCAAACCTCGGGTCCCTAGCCTACCTGCCTCAAGCCTCAAGCATTCCGATGCCCACCATCACCGACAACGCGATCTGCATTCGCCGATGGGACTACTCTGAGACCTCGCAGACCGTAAGCTTCTTTGCGCGCCGCCACGGCATTATTCGCGGGCTTCTCAAAGGCGCCAAGCGCGCCAAGGGCAGGTTTGGCGGCGGCATCGACCTGCTGACCTATGGTGAGATCGTTGCGATCGTCCGCCCGGACAGTGATCTCGCCACGGTGACCCACTGGCACCTTCTGGAGATCTACCGAGCGCTGCACCAGCACCTTGCGGCCAACCGAGCCGGGCTGTACATGGCCGACTTGGTCCACCACATGCTCCGCGAGCACGATCCGCATCCCCGACTGTTCGACGTGTTGCGGTCCGCGCTTGCCGGGCTTGAAGACGTACATCACGCTCAGGGGACGTTGCTGCGATTTCAATGGTCGCTGCTATGCGAGACCGGCTATCGGCCACAACTGGATCGTGACGCTGCCTCCGGCAAGGCGCTGCCGACCACTTCTGCGACGCTTGCCTTCTCGGCCACGGCCGGCGGCGTGGTCGCCGACACCGCCCCGGCAGATCGCTGGCGGGTGCGCCGTGAAACCATCGATCTCATCCGGGCGGTCGCGGCCGGCGACCCGACCGAGGAGTTTGACGATCAAGACTTCGAGCGTGCCAATCGCCTGCTTGGCGCTTACATCAGGGAGCTGATCGGTGTTGAGCCCAAAGCGATGCGCTGGGCCCTCCCGGATCTCAAGCCGTGAAAAAAGGTGTCATGAATCTTCCCCGGTCGAAATGATTCTTGACACTTTTTTCGGGTCCACTTCACGTCGGCTCAGAGCGGAGCTTTCTGTAGGGCAATCTTGACACCTCTCTCGCCGCCGTTGATGTCCAGTCGAGGTCATCGGGGTGTGCATCACGTGCCGAGCTTGTTCCACGGCGGGTTCACCTTGGCGATGAGGGAATCTTCCAGACCGGCTGCCAAGCTTATTGAGTGGCCTCGATACTGCAAGCTGCCATCATCTGGTAGCACGAGAATCTCCACCGAAGACC
>JADFIM010000106.1 GCA_022566725.1 Planctomycetota bacterium | reverse complement strand
CTTCTGCGAGGCAATGTTGGCCTCGATCTGGTCGCGGGCAAGTAGCGGCCGTTCGTCGTCCTTGCCTGAGGGGTCGCCGATGAGCCCGGTTCCGCCGCCCATGACCACGATGGGCTTATGCCCTGCGAGCTGCCAGTGGCGAAGGAGCTGAATCGGTATGAGACTGCCGATGTGCAGGCTGTCCGAAGTCGGATCGAAGCCGCAGTAGCCGACGCGTGGCGTGGCGGCCAGGTGCGTATCCAGCTCGTCGCCGGCCGTTCTTTGGTGCAACAAGCCACGCCAGGCGAGTTCGTCGAGAAAACTCATGACGATCGGGGAATCCGCAGGAGCCAGAATATGCGACAATCACGGCCAGCGCAATAGAGTAGCAGGAACTGCGCATTGTCCAACTGATTCCGTTGAGGAGGAACTGACCATGTCAAGCAGCACGACGGCGACGACGAGAACCGACCCATCCCGGCGAGAGATGCTCGCCGCGCTGGGCATCGGCGCCGCAACCCTGGCCGGTGTCCGCGGTGCGGCAGGGCAGACCACAAAGCCCCCGCCGGCCTCCGCCAACCCCCTGACGCCTCAAGACCTCGGTTGGAACCCCCAGACCGACCGCTACATCCTCCCGCCGCTTCCATACCCATACGACGCCCTGGAACCGTACATCGATACCCAGACGATGCAGCTTCACCACGACAAACATCACGCCGGATATGTCCGCGGGCTCAACGCGGCCCTGGATGCGCTCGATGAGATGCGCACCGCCCGGCGAGGCGTCGGCGAAACCAAACACTGGTCCCGCCAGCTTGCCTTCAACGGCTCCGGGCATTTCCTGCACGTGATCTTCTGGAACTGTATGGGTCCCAATGGAGGCGGCGTGCCCCGCGGCCTGATTGGCGAGCGAATCGACCGCGACTTCGGTTCGTTCAAGCAGTTCAGGCAGCACTTCGAAACCGCAGCCGGCTCCGTCGAAGGCAGCGGCTGGGCCATCCTCGTCTTGGAGCCCACTTCCCAGCGGCTGATGGTCATGCAGGCTGAGAAACATCAGAACCTCACCGCCTGGGGCGTCGTGCCGCTGCTGGCAATCGACGTCTGGGAGCACGCGTACTACCTCAAGTACCAGAATCGACGCGCCGAATACGTCAGCGCGTTCATGAACATCATCAACTGGGACTTCGTCCAGCGAAAGCTCAGGGATATGATCGACGCGTTGTCCCATCAACACTGAACAAGGACGCGCAACCGCCCGAAGCCCACGGACTCGAGTCCGTGGGCTTCATGGTCAAACGCGGTTGAGCGGCATCACCCTTGCGTCCACTGCGCCACTTCCGCTTTGATCTTACTGCGCGAGAACCAGCTGAGCAGGAAGACCGGCAGCGCCCAACCCCAAACCAGGCCGCAACCAAGACCGGCCGGGCCGAGGCTGTGCATAATGGCGAAGAAGCCGCTCGGTATGGGGCTTGAGGAGCTGGCTGCGGCCTGCTCCATCGCCTCGAATTGCGCCGTATTCACGATGTAACCAAGCACGCCAGTCGGAATGGCGTAGGTCATTCTCAGGATTGACCAGACAACGCTCGCCTTTCGGCTCCACGATCTTCTCCTGAGCAGGCCAATCCCGGCCACCAGAAGCAGCACACCCAGTGCCAACGAGCCAAGGCCGCTGAGGATGGTCCAGGGCATGTATTGTCGAAGCACGTCCATCTGAGCCGCATTGACCGGGTCAATGGCACCGCCGGATTGAGCCGCTCCAGATAGCGCCACCACGATCACGTTGCCGATGAGGCCCCCGCAACCGTAGACCAGAATTCCAAGTGCACCGAAGACAATGGTGATCACGCCGATGACCTTCGGCCAGGCGGACGTCGGGTGCGGTATCTCGCCGGGCTCAACCGGCGGCGTCATGAGAGCAGGCGGCGGCAAGTCAGTTGCGCTCATGCAAGTGCCTCCTTTGCCTTGTGCACTTGAATCGGGTGACCGTCCGGCGAACAGTCAAAACTGACGCAGAAACCTCGCGTCGTTCTCAAACAGCCAGCGGATGTCGGCGATGCCATACCTGCGCATGGCGATCCGCTCGATACCCCAGCCGAAGGCAAAACCGGTCCATTGCTGGGGGTCGTAGCCCACGGCCTGGAACACGTTGGGATCAACCATCCCGCACCCACCCATCTCGGTCCACTGCCACCGGCCCTTCACCTTCATCTTCATGTCCACTTCAGCAGAGGGTTCGGTGAAAGGGAAGAAGCTTGGGCGCATGCGCACCTCGGCTTGGGGCCCGAAGTACGCCCGGGCAAACTGAAAGAGAGTCGTCTTGAGATCGACCATCGTCACGTTTCGATCGACGTAAAGCCCTTCGACCTGATGGAACATGCTGTAGTGGGTGGCGTCGTGCGTGTCCGGGCGGTACACCCGGCCGATGGAGATGATCTTCAGCGGCGGCTTGGTCCTTGCCATGGTTCGGATCTGCACCGTCGAGGTCTGGCTACGGAGCATGAGCCCGCCGGCCAGAAAGAAGTTGTCACGCGGATCACGGGCGGGGTGGTCCGGAGGGATATTCAGCGCCTCGAAATTGTGCCACTCGTCCTCGATCTCCGGTCCGTAGGCGACGGAAAACCCCATGCGGGCAAACACTTCAGTAATCTCGTCGATCGTCTTGCTGATCACGTGCCGGCGGCCGAGACCCATGGGGATACCCGGCTCGGTGACGTCGATAATCGGCCCCTTGCCGCCTGCGGCTTCGCGGGCTAGCACAGCCTTCTTCTCGCCGAAGGCCGACTCCAGAGCGGTCTTCACCTCGTTGAGCCGCTTCCCCACCGCCGGCCGATCCTGCGACGGCACCATCTTCATCGCCGGTACAATCGCTTTGATCCGCCCCTTCGTGCCCAAGTAGGTGATCCGCCAGCGCTCCAGCGCATCGGCGTCGGCGACGTCTTGGAGCTGGGCCAATCCGGTGGACTCAAGCTCGTGAAGTTCGTCGAGCATGGGCCGGAGTGTACCGGCAGCGGAAGGATTGCGAAGGACGGCATACGCAGGGACTTCCAAGAGCCAGGCGCCGCAAGACCGCGGGATTGCCGTTGCGACAAGCCAACCCAAACCCCTCGCCCTTCCGGGCGAGGCTATGTATCGCTGGTGTCGTTGGTGTCGCTGGTGTCGCTGGTGTCTTGAGACTTCTGGGGCGCAGCAGCCTCAGCCGGCTTGGCGTCGGCTTCGTCCTGGGCGGCAGCACCTTTGCGGAGCCGGGCGGCGAAGGCGGTACGGTTGTCGGCTTGTTCCCGACGCCTGGATTCGCCTCCGCCGATCTGCGGTCCTTCTTCCTTGCCGACCAGTTGCAGTTGCACCAGATCAGCCCCGTCGCCAAGGCGATGCTTGCCGAGCTTGACGATGCGAGTGTAACCGCCGTCCCGGCGCGCGAACATCGGCGCAATCGTCGTCATGATGTGCTGCACCAACCGGGGGCTCTTGCGCAGCTCGCCGTAGCGGTTGAACTCGATCTCGCTTTGATCGGGCAAATCGAAGTAGGGGTTGCTCTTTCGGGCGTCGGGTACGTTCGGGTGCGCCACCCAGGCATGGATTCGCCGATCGTTGATCCTGGCCTCGATCTGCCGGCGGGCGCGGAGCGTGCCCCTCTTGGCGACGGTGATGATCTTCTCGACGAACGGTTGAACCGCCTTCGCCTTGGGAAGCGTCGTTTCGACCCGGCCATGCTCGAACAGCCCCGCCGCCAGATTGCGAATCATCGCCCGGCGGTGCTCTTCGTCACGGCTCAGATGTCTTCCGAAGACACGGTGACGCATATGAAAGGACTCCTGGAAGATTGCCGGAGGTGAGGCTTTGCAGAGCTACTCTTGCGCTGGACCTTCGGGAAGTCGCATACCGAGGCTGAGCCCAAGCTCTTCGAGCTTTCGCTTCACCTCACGAAGAGACGTTTTGCCGAAGCTGCGTACCGCCAATAGATCGCCCTCATCCTTTTGCACCAGCTCGCGGATGGTTCGGATGTCGGCCGTTTCCAGACAGTTGCCGGCTCGGACCGAAAGATTCAGCTCACTGATAGACATGATGAGCTTGCGGACAAGCTCTTCATCCACGCTGGCGGCGGCGCTGGCCTCGGCGGAAACCTGCTCGACGCCCAACTCGAAGTACTGCACGAAGGGGTTGAGGTGCTTGCGAAGGATCTTCGCAGCCTCCACCAAGGTCGTTTCAGGTGACAGCGTGCCATCGGTCCAGATGTCCATGATCATTCGGTCGAAGTTGGTCCTCTGGCCGACGCGGGTATCCTCGACGCGATAGCGGACGCGCTGCACGGGGCTGAACACCGCATCGATAGCGATCTCGCCGATGACCTGCTCCTCGCCCTGGGCATACTGCTCCGACGCCGGCTGATAGCCTCGGCCCTTGGCGACGCGCATTTCAGCCTCGAAATCAACCTCCTCGGCCAGCGTGGCGATGATGTGATCCGGATTGTGAATGGTCACTGCGGTATCGGCTTCGATCAGATCCGCGGTGACCTCCCCGGGCCCGGTCGCGGCGAGGCGCATCGTCTTGGGCTCGTCGCTGTCGAGGCTCACCACCAATCCCTTGAGGTTAAGGATGATGTCCACAACGTCCTCCAACACCCCAGGCAGGGTGGAGAACTCGTGCTCAACACGCTCGATTTTCGCGCTGACCACGGCTGCCCCCTGGATACTGGAAAGGAGGATTCGGCGGAGGCTGTTGCCGACCGTCGTGCCGAAGCCTCGCTCGAACGGCTCCACGATAAACCGTCCAAAAGTGTTCGTGCGTGAACGTTCATCCACGCGCACCTGGGCCGGCAGCTCCAGCCCTCGCCATCGAACGTGCATCGTCTCTGCTCCAATCGCTCAGCAGTGTCTCTATCGAATTTCCCGCGGGGTATCGGAGATCAGGCAGGTCCTGCTGATTGACCTGCAGGCTCCTTCTTTCCCGGGGGGAACGGTCATCGTCATCGATCAGGGGTTGATTGTAGAGGCCCGGGGCTGGGCCACCAGTGCCTCAGCAAGACCTGCATTTTCTCGTCGTGCCTCCATCAGATGGCGGTTACACCCGCCGCCTTTTGCGAGGCCGGCATCCATTATGTGGGGTCGGCGTGTGATCCTCGACGGCGCTGACTCTCAGTCCATTAGCCTGCAAGGCGGTTATGGCAGACTCTCGCCCGCTGCCGGGGCCTTTCACGTGAACCTCAATCTCCCGCATGCCCATTCGTCTGGCCTTAACCGCCACCTTCTCCGCGGCACGGGAGGCGGCAAACGGCGTGGCCTTGCGGGCACCTTTGAACCCGACGGTCCCGGCTGAATCCCAAGCCAGCGTCTCACCGTCGATGTCGGTGATAGTAATCATCGTGTTGTTAAACGTCGCCTTGATATGGGCGATGCCCTTGATGACGTTCTTTCGGATCTTCCTTTTCTTCTTCGCCATGGATGAACGACCCCTTCGCGACCGTTAGTTCTTACCCGCCGATCCTTCAATCGTTCAGACCGCGATCGGCCTGCCAACCTGTCACCCCGCAATTGAACACGCCCAACCGCAAGACGCAGAGATTGTTGCTCTAGTGGCCCCTGACACCCTTCTTTCCTGCGACCGTCTTCCTCTTTCCCTTTCGGGTGCGAGCGTTGCACCGTGTCCGCTGGCCACGCACTGGCAATCCCCGGCGATGGCGCTCGCCGCGATAGCTACGGATGTCCTTGAGACGCTGAATGTGCTGCTGCACCTGGCGGCGAAGCGCACCTTCAATAATGTATCCCGAATCAATGATGGATGCGATCTGGCTGACTTCCTGGTCCGTCAGTTCTGACGCTCGTTTGTCGGGAGAGATTCCCGCTTCGGCCAGGATATCGTCGGCGGCCTTCGGGCCGATGCCGTGGATATACCGCAAGCAATAGCGGATCTTCTTCTTCTCGGGAATGTCTACGCCGGCAATACGTGGCACGCTACTGCTCCAATCTTAGGCCCGCCCACGGCCTCAGGCCGCCTGGGTGGATTCCCGTGCCAATTGGTGGTCCCGCATGGTCATTTCTGTCGTTGCTTGAGTCGCGGATTCTTCTTGTTGATGACGTACCGTCTGCCCTTGCGAATGACGATCTGGCAATCCTTGGTGCGCCTCTTGATGCTGCTTCGAACTTTCATCGTCGGGGCAGGGGTCAGGGGTCAGGGGTTAGGGCTGAGGTGTTCGGCGAATGGCCAGTAGCGAATCGCTAATGCCGATACGTGATTCGTCCCTTGGTCGTGTCATACTGGCTCATTTCAACGGTCACCCGATCGCCGGGCAGGATGCGAATGAAGAACTTGCGCATCTTGCCGCTCACGTAGGCGAGGATGACGTGGTCGTTCTCGAGCTTCACCTTGAACCTAGCGTCTGGCAACGCTTCAGTGACTTCGCCCTCAAGGGTGATCTTTTCCTCTTTGACCATAGGCGTGCTGATTGCCTGTCCTACAGTTCGGTGACGGCATCGGCCCGCCTGGATAACCCCAAGCGCCCGCACGCCACGGCCCCATCGCCAATACGGCGAGCCGGGGAGTATACCGCTTGGCGGGCAGTTCTCAAGCCTGCGGCCGGAGCCGATGGAACCCGGTCAGTCATGCGTCAGCGTCTCGGCCCGCGAATCCGTTGCGGGCGTCCGCGGTCGCCGGCACTGAGGAAGCCAGAGTAATTGCGCATCAGCAGGTTCGCCTCGATGCGTTGAATCAGGTCCAACCCAACGCTGACCACGATCAGCAGGCCGGTTCCGCCGAGGAAGCTGGCCACGAGAAAGGGAATCTGCATCTGCCTGGCGACGATCGCGGGGATCACCGCGATGATCGCCAGGAACCCCGCCCCGACGTAGGTCACCCGCTCCATGACGGTTTCGAGGTATTCCGCGGTCCGCGGCCCCGGGCGAAGCCCCGGAATGAAGCTGCCGTGATCGCGTAGCTGCTTGGCCATCTCCTCCGGGCTGAACACCACGGTCGTCCAGAAATAGCTGAAAAAATAGATCAGGATGATCTCGCAGAGCACATAGGGATAGGCGCCGATCTGGACGTTGTTGGCCAGAAAGCCGGTGACGCTGGGCCACCAGCTCCACCAGCTATCCGTAGGCGTAAGCGAGGCTTGCTGGCTCATCCACCCGAAGATCGCCGAAGGGAAGATCATCAGCGAGCTGGCGAAGATGATCGGCATGACGCCGGCATGGTTGACTCGAAGCGGCAGGTAATGGCGTTGGCCTCCGTAGACCTTGCGACCACGGGTGTGCTTGGCCTGTTGAATGGGGATGCGGCGCTGGGCCACGGTGATGAGGATGGCGCCGGCGACCACGAACACGAAGGCCGCGGAAAGAAAGAGCAGGCCCATCACGCCCAGACCCCGAGTGTCCGCCTGCTGGCTGGGATCGAAGTTCGTCGCGATCCAGTTGATGGCGTTGGGCATGCGCGAAATGATCCCCGCGGTCAGGATCAGCGACACGCCGTTGCCGATGCCGTATTTGTCGATCTGTTCACCCAGCCACATCAGGAACATGCTGCCGGCGGTCAGTGCGGTCATCCCGGAGATAAGAAACAGCGGGTTGAATTGGCCGCTGAACATCGGCTGAACAAGTCCATTGGCCTGCATGTACTTGAGCCACATGAACGACTGGATGATGCACAGACCCACCGTCGCATAGCGAGTCCACTCGGTGATCTTCTGCTGGCCGGTGGCCCCCTCCTTCTTCAGTTCCTGAAGGCGCGGCACCGCCGTCTGAAGGAGCTGAAAGATGATCGCGGCCGTGATGTACGGCATGATCCCCAGGCCGAAGATCGTGGATCGGCCGAAGTCACCGCCGGTGAAAATGGAGGCGTATTCGATGAACCGCCCAAACCCGCCGGAATCCTGGCTGGCCTGGTCGGCAAATTCCTTCAATCGTGTCTGGTCCACACCGGGCAAGGGAATCCAGAACCCGATGCGATAAATCAGCAGCATCGACAACGTGAACAGAACTCGGTTGCGGAGATCCGGAATTCGAAAGATGTTGATGAGCGCCTGAAGCATGGGGTTGGTCGTTGCGGCTAAAGAATCTATTCTGGACGAGGCGAAGGCTATCGGGCTCCAGTTGGGCCGGCGCTGCTCACTTTTCTCTCGTTCGTTCTGCGGGGTCGAGTCCATTTGATCCGCGGCACTGCGGTGACGGCGCCGCCGACTGCTTCGATCTTCGCTTTGGCGGAGGCGGAGAACTTCGCAGCGGTCACGGTGAGTTTCTTGGTCAATTCCCCTTCGCCGAGAATCTTCAGGGGAAGCTTGGCATCACGGATAACGCCGGCGTCGGCGAGCGTCGCGGCGGTCACCTCGGCTCCTTCGACGCAGCGAGCCTGCAGCGTCTTGACATTCACCACATGGTAAAGTCGGCGGAACGGGGCGTTGGTGAATCCGCGCTTCGGCATGCGTCGAATGATCGGCATCTGTCCGCCCTCGTAGCCTGCGCGCCGCTTCCAACCGGAGCGTGATGCGGCCCCTTTGTGCCCGCGGCCGGAGGTCTTCCCACGCCCGCTGCCGTGGCCGCGGCCGACCCGCCGACGAACCTTGTACTTGCCGACTTTGATGGTGATTTCGTGAATCATCATGATGAGGCGATCTCCAACATGATCCTCTGCGGCCTCGACCGCTGGCGCATTTGAGTTCAATCCTTCGGCGCCTGTCGCCTCTTCAACAGCGACCACTTGCGCTTCTTCGGGGCCGACTCGTCCTTCTTCTCCGGGGTCGCTGCTTCGGCCGGCGGTGGTTTTTTGTCAGCGACCGCCGCCGAACTATCCAAGGGCTGGTCAGCGGCCGGCACCGGGGTGGCGGCCTCTGGCTTGGGCCGGCTGCGGCCGCCGGGAGGCTTCCTCGGCTCGGATCGCTTGGACTCTGCGGCGACGTCAGCCGTAGCGGCCGCTTGTTCGCCGGGCTCTGTCCGGTCGGCGACCATGATCGCCTGACCACGTTGGATCGCTTCCTCCACCTCGCTGAGTCCCACGTCCACGCCACGCAGCGCACAGATGATTCTCTTGGACCGAAGCTGCTGCAGGCCGTTGATCACCGCCTTGACCAGGTTCTTGGAGTTGTTGGACCCGAAGGACTTGGTCAGACAATCCTGCACACCGAGCATTTCCAGCGGGGCGCGAACGGCGGCGCCCGCAATGACGCCGGTCCCCGGCGCCGCAGGAAGAAGCCGTACCATGCACGCGCCGAATCGGCCGGTGACGGCATGAGGA
>JADFIM010000105.1 GCA_022566725.1 Planctomycetota bacterium | reverse complement strand
GTAACTGTCGATGGGAATCGGATACTGGCGATGCCATTCGATGAATTTGTCATGCAGGAAATCGAGCGGGTCGGCATTGGCCCGCATCTCTTTCACATGGGCTTGCACACCAAATGTCTTGCGGAATAACCCTCCGACCACGGCACCGAAGATGCCGCCCACAAGCGCACCGACCACGTTGCCTGAGTACTTGCCCAAAACATCAGTGGCGTCGGCCAATGCCGATCCACGGTGCGGCGTACCGCAAAAGACAATACCCCTAACGTAACTGACAAGACGCTTTCGATCTTTGTCAGGGAGCGTCTGGCTCTCTACGATCAGCGACTTGACAATCAACCCGCCCATGCTGTGGGTGACGAAGATCAACGGTCGCTCGCCGAGACCAGCGATGACCAATTGGTGCGAAATGTTTCCGGCCCTCTTCTCAATGATCATGCCTGGTTTGCCGAACGCGGTGAGGCCGGCGGGATAACCGACCGTCCAGATGCCGAGGTTCGGGAACTCCTCGGCCAGCCAATCGGGCCAGAACGTTGAATCGTCATCCGGGTCGGACATCCACGTGGTCCATGCGTCACCGGCGAGGCCATGGATGAACACCACGTCGAGCAGCCGTTCGGGATTGTCCGTTCCCGCGACACCTTGCACGCCGAGCCGATCGTCTTTCGTTGGGATGCGGGACATCGAAGCCCTCCGGTGCGGCGCGGGTCTGGGACTGGAGGATCGGAATGCGGTGTTACGCCCCGGGCCTCCGTGGGCCACAACCCCCTGTGCAAGTAAGTATACCTCGCGGCAGGATCGTTCAGGGCGGTCGGAATCACGGCCCTCTTCGGATTGAGGTTGGAGAACGGAATGGTGGATTGACAACAGCGTCGCCGTTATCGTCGTCGAACCAGGCCCCAAAGATGGCGGCCGCCCGCCCGCCTCAGCGGGCGTAGATTTCCGTTTGGGGATGGAAGGCGGCCCAGGCGAACCAATAGGTGTAAACGACCAGCGCGCGTTTGGGAGCTTGCACGATGCGCACCGAGCCGGATGATGCATTAGCTTGCAGGACGATCGTCTCGCCGTCGATCGTGTCGCGGACCATGCCATCGGGAGCCGTTTGAATTTGACGGACGGGATAGGCGCGGGTGGTTTCGCCGAGCTTGACGCCCACGATCAGCTCCCTTCGACCAAGCCGCAGATCCTCACGGGCGATCGGGAAGCGCAACTGATCGGTCTGGAAATAGTCCTCATAAGGGAGGTTGGCGTAGTCGCGATCGTAGCCGGTGTTGAAGCTGACGACGGCGCCGGCGGGATTGGTCTTGCGCCAGGCGGCGAAGGTGGTCAGCTCCCAAGGCAGATGCCGCAGCGATTTGCCGGCGTTGGGGCCGCTGATCGCGGTGAACCCCACTTGCGACCACAGCGCATCATCGGTGCGGTCATACAGCAGCACGTTGGAGTTGACGAGCAGCCCGGAGATGCCGAACTCGTAGGTCCGGCCGTCGAGCCTGCGATCCACCACGCTGACCGAATCACATAGCGGGCAGTAGATGACGGCGATGGGCACACCGCCGAGCTGATCGTTGACCGCTTCGTGCCAGATCAGGACGCGCAGCGGGTAGGCTCGCTGTTCGCGGCCGATGCGGACGCCCACGACGCGATCGTTTGGGTGAAGAAAGTCGGCCTCGGCAACGGGCACGACCTCGGGATCGCTCAAGGCGGGGATGCCATCTTTGGGCGGTCCGCCGAAGAGTATCTGCTCACCAGGAAGGATCAGATTGTCGAGGTTGAAATTGAGTTTGGGCCGGGTGGAGACCTGACGTGCCCTGGGCGGCAAGGATCCGGCGGCGGAAGCATCTTGAGGAAACTCCCGCCACGCCATCACACCGACGAAAGTAGCACCAATCGCGAGGATCACAAGGGCGAGGAGCAGACGCGAGGGCGTCCACTCATAGGCCTCGTGCCGTGGTACGTCGCGTTGCTCTGCCATCACCTGCACCGATCGGAGAGAGTGCGCCAAAGGAGCCGACAGCCGGTCGTCTGCCTGTGCAGGTAACTCGGCGTCGAAGAGGGTTATTCCGTTGCTATGGCGCACACGACCAGTCTGGAGCGGAAACGCGCAAATCCATCCAGCCCTCGTCAGCCTGGCCGAGCATCAGTACAACGATCGCTACTGTCGCTCGCATCGTCGGCCTTCTGAAAGAATGTCTCGGTTGACCTCCGTGTGGCAGCGACGCGCGGCCTGGCGGCCGCGGCTAAACGCTCATGCGGTAGTATCGCGCACCGGGTGGTTCATATCAAGACTTTGCGCCAGGCAGCATCGCCTGGAACACGATCAAACGTTCGTGATAGACGCCGTCGCGGATGGTGTAAGCGCCGGGGATCAAGGCTATCTCGCGCATGAACTCTTCGTCCTCGAAGTAGTAGTCGCGGAACGGCCCGTCGGTTTCGCCGACGATTCGCACGCCCATGCCGTTCTCTTGCATGAGTCGAATGCTGCGGGGAATGTTGGCCATGCTGGATTGGACGAAGACGAGCCATCCGCCGGGGCGCACCAGCTTGTGGGCATCGAGAATGAGGGTGTCGATGAAATACCGGCGGTAGCGCGTGATGGCCTTGGCGAACGGCGGATTGGCAACCACTGCATCAAACGGCCCGGCGTCAAGGTGAGTCCAGTCGGCGACGAGATACTCGATTGCGACGTCGATGCCGTGCTTTTCGAGGTTATGCCGGGCGTTGTCGTTGATGGCGGGGTCGATCTCGGTGAGCGTCAGGCGCGCGGCGTTCTGTTTGGCAAGGAGGATGGCGTGAATGCCGCAGCCAGTGCCGAGCTCCAGGACGTGCATACGAGCGAAGTCGAGTCGCAGGAGCATCTCGGCGAGGTGCACGCCGTGCGGCGTGGGGTTCCACACGCCGGCTGGCACATCCAGCTCGAGCAGGTGGTCGCCGAACTGCTCGGCGAAGGTCACGGGATAAAGGTTGTCGCTGTGCCGTTGCTGAGGTTGTTCCATCGTGACGTTGGGTGGTTTGCGGTTCATCGAAAGCCTCGTGTAGCTCTAGGCCCCGGCTTAGCAGGCTGCGACAAGAGTTTGAAGCATTGTGCGCACCTTAGCGTCGTTGGCGAATTCCTCAACCTCCATCGCATAGTTTGCAACGCCCAGCCTGCTGATTCGGTGGTTACAGCCGATACAGCCGATCAGCTCGTCCATCGGCCGGCGTAGTGAACCGTGTAAACGCCTGCGTCGCGCTGGGTCATCTGGTGCATCCGCTTGGCGATCTGGCGAAGATGCAGCGCATCGTGGGCCACCCAGGCGGCGAAGATGTCGCCGGCACGAAGTGGTCCGAGTTGCGGATGCTTACGCGCTTTCGACCAGTCCGGGTTTGTGATGCCGCGGAGCCAATTGACGGACCGGCGCCGCTCGGAGACGAAGCGCTTCAGCGCACCGGCCAGATCGCCTTCGTTGTAGCGGCGGTCGACGGCCCAGGCTTCGGGATCGATCGGTGGCCAGGGCTCGGCCGGATCGCGCAGCGTCCGTTCGACGCGGGTTCGGAAGTCTTCGACCTCGCGTCCGTTCGACGCGGGTTCGGAAGTCTTCGACCTCCTCATCCGCGAGATGGGTCACGATTTCAAGGATCGACCATGCCCCGTCGGCGGGCTTCCAGCGGGCATCCTCGGTTGTGACACCGCGCACCACGGCCGGCAATATCTCCGCGAATCGTTCGAGTGAGTCGATCAATCGCTTGAGGTTCATGCAAACTCTCTGGAGAAGTAGCCCCGCATTGCAATGCAATGCTCAATCGTTGGCGAAACCCTTGCCATGCACGCGTCAACTCTGCGCCATTCTGCGCAGGACGGTGTGCAGGATTCCGCCGTGGCGGAAGTACTCGATCTCGACCGGTGCAATGGCCCGGCAGGTCCTACACATCGAATTCTTCGCCTTGTAGTATCGCACTTACATGATCAACCAGAGTCGAGAGATCATTGTGCACCGTATCCCACACGATGTCGAGCTCAACAGTGTCATAGCCGTGGATCAAGCGGTTGCGCATGGCGATAATTTCGGCCCAGGGAATCTCGGGAAAGCGGTCTCCGACAGCTTGCCGGAGCCGACCCGCAGCTTCACCCACGATCTCAAGACAGCGGGTAACCGCGTCCTGACATTGCTCGTCGCCATCAAACTGGTCCCGTGTCATACTCTCAACATACCGAAGCGCGCGTTGAGCCGCCCCAAGCATGTCGCCCAAGGCATCGCGTTCGCGGGTTGGATCAGATGCCTCACGCGGCATGGATCACTTGAGCGGAGGTGAGGATGTCGCGTTTGCGGTACGGGTTGCGACTCTGCTCGATCCCTTTGCGGGTCCACAGATCGACCTTGCGGCCGAGGAGATCCTGGAGCTCAAACTCCATCCGAGCTAAATCCAGCAGCGTCCAGCCGTGGTTGTCTGCGAACGACACAAGGACATCAATGTCACTCTCCGGTCCGAAGTCGTCGCGGAGAACCGAACCGAACAGCGCGAACTCAAGAACCTTCCATCGCCGGCAGAAGTCGGCAATCTTCTGGCGGTCGATCGGTATTGGGATGGGCATTGCCAAGGGCTCCCGTGTCACGGTCGAATTATACCGCCATCATCGCGCCATTCTGCGCAGGACGGTGTGCAGGATTCCGCCGTGGCGGTAATACTCTACCTCGACGGGGGTGTCGATACGGCAGGTGGTCGCGAACTCGATCACTTTCGCGCCGGACCCTCGCTTGGCAGACCCAGCGCCGGAGGGGTTGGGCTTTGTGGCCTTGACGGTGATGTCCTGGCGCGGTTGCAGGTCGGTGGGCACGGCGATGTCGTAGACCTCGGTACCGTCGAGGCTGAGTGTCTCCGCATTCTGCCCATCCTTGAATGTGAGCGGCAGGACGCCCATGCCGACGAGGTTGGAGCGGTGGATGCGCTCGAAGCTCTCGGCGATCACGGCTTTGACGCCGAGCAGGAGTGTTCCCTTGGCGGCCCAGTCGCGCGACGAGCCCATGCCGTAATCCTTGCCGGCGATCACGATCAGCGGCACACCTTGCTCCTTGTAGTGCATCGCCGCTTCATAGATGGGCTTGACCGTGCCCATCGCACCCGGACCTTCGCGGCGACCCGGACCTTCGCGGCGACCCGGACCTTCGCCCGCCAAGGTGGGCTCAGGTCCGGCTTCGGGGGTGTCGGTGAAGTCGGTGGTCCATCCGCCTTCGGTCCCGGGTGCAAGCTGGTTGCGCACGCGCACATTGCCGAACGTGCCGCGGATCATCACATGATCGTTGCCACGGCGGGACCCGAAGCTGTTGAACATGCTCACCGGCACCCCGTGCTCGATCAAGTATTTCCCGGCCGGCGAGTCGGCTTTGATCGCGCCGGCGGGGCTGATGTGATCGGTCGTGACCGAGTCGCCGACCTTCACCAGACATCGCGCGCCCCCGATCGACTCAATCGGCGGCGCCTGTGGCGGCATATCAATGAAGAACGGCGGCTCCTGGATGTAGGTGCTCGTCGCCGGCCAATCAAACAGCTCGCCGCCAGCCGTCTTGATCGACGTCCACTCGTCGGACCCCTCGAAGACGTTAGCGTATTGGTCGATGAACTGCTCACGGTCGATGCACGAGGCCATCGTGTCCTGGATTTCCGCTTCGCTCGGCCAGAGGTCGCGCAGATACACGTCGTTGCCGTCGCGGTCACGCCCCAGCGGCTCCGTGGTCAGATCGAGATCAACAGTGCCGGCGATCGCATAGGCGACGACCAAGGGGGGCGACGCCAGATAGTTGGCCTGCACGTCCGAATGAATGCGCCCTTCGAAGTTGCGGTTGCCCGAGAGCACCGAGCAGACCACGAGATCGTTTTCGTTGATCGCCTTGCTGATCGGCTCCGGCAGCGGGCCGGAGTTGCCGATGCATGTCGTGCAGCCGTATCCGACGAGATAGAAGCCCAGCGCTTCGAGGTCGTCGAGCAGATCAGCTCTGCGAAGATAATCGGTGACGACCTTCGAGCCGGGGGCCAGCGAGGTTTTGACGCAGGGTTTGCGTCGCAGCCCCAGCCGGCGGGCCTTGCGGGCAAGCAGGCCGGCGGCGAGCATCACGCTGGGGTTGGAAGTGTTCGTGCAACTGGTGATTGCGGCGATCACCACATCGCCATGCTTCAGCAGGAAGTTCTCGCCGTCGCAGGTAACGGGCGCGCCGTGCGCATCGGCTTGGAGCGTAGCGACCGGCGCCGCTTCGGGCTCGAGGCCGCCTTCATCATCCCAATTGTCCAGCCGACTACTCTCCACCTGGACGGACTTGTCGTAGGTCTCTGCCAGTGAGTGATGCCATTGGGCTTTCATCTCGCCTAGCGCGATGCGGTCTTGGGGGCGCTTCGGCCCGGCTAGCGCCGGCTCCACCGTGCCCAGATCAAGTTCGAGCACATCACCATAGACGATCCGGTTCACGTCATCTCGCCACAAACCCTGCGCCTTGCAGTACTGTTCGATGGTCTTGACGAGGTCCAGGGGTCGGCCGGTGAGGCGAAGGTACGTTAACGTCTGATCATCGACGGGGAAGAAGCCGATCGTTGCGCCGTATTCAGGCGCCATGTTGGCGATGGTGGCCCGGTTGGCGAGGGGCATCTCGTCCAGCCCCGGCCCGAAGAACTCGACGAACTTGCCCACCACCCCGTGCTCGCGCAGCATCTCGGTGACCCGCAGCACCAGGTCTGTCGCAGTCGTGCCCTCGGGCAGCCGGCCGATGAGCCGAAATCCCACGACCTGCGGAATCAACATATAGATAGGTTGCCCGAGCATGACCGCCTCGGCCTCGATGCCGCCGACGCCCCAGCCGAGCACGCCGAGACCGTTGATCATCGTGGTGTGCGAATCGGTCCCGACCAGCGAATCGGGATAGAGCATGCCATCAGAGTCCCAAACAACCTTTGCCAGGTATTCGAGGTTGACCTGATGGACGATGCCCGTGGCCGGCGGCACCACGCGGAAGTTGTTGAAAGCGCTCTGACCCCACTTGAGGAACTCGTACCGCTCGCGATTGCGCTCAAACTCCTTTTCACTGTTGATGGTGAGCGCCACGCCGGAGTTGAACGCATCGACCTGAACCGAGTGGTCGATGACCAGATCGCACGGCACCAGCGGATTCACCTTCGCCGGGTCGCCGCCCATGCGGACCATGGCGCTGCGCATCGCGGCCAGATCGACCATGGCCGGCACGCCCGTGAAATCCTGCAACACCACCCGGCCGGGCGCAAACGGAATCTCGACCGGCGCCACGTTGCTCGCGTCGTATCCCGCCAGGGCCTTGACGTGCTCCTCGGTGACAATTCGGCCGTCGAAGTTTCGCAAGCAAGATTCCAGCAACACCTTGATGCTGTACGGCAGCGTCTCGATCGCCCCGAGTTCCCGCAGCGCATCGAGGCGATAGATCACCCGCTCCCCCAGCGCTGTGGAGATGGTCTGCTTCACATCAAATGGATCGGTCTTCGTGTGTCCCATGGCACTGGATTATACCGTCGGTGGGCCGGGTGCAATGGCCACCTGCTGCTCAACTCGGAGGGTTCGGCCAGAGACTGGATCGATTTCTTGCCGCAATTTGTTTTTGTGGAACTCACGCCGGACATCCGATGTACAATGCTGGTGGAGGCGCACCGATTGTGTGCCTCCATGACCGGTAGGCGAACAGTTTCATAATCTTCAATTGCTATCATCCGCCGGGTTCTCCGGCAAATCATTCTCCGCCGATCCGGTCGACAACCCGAACGTTCGTCCTTGAGGGGGCCTCGCGCCTTGTCGCGGTGGAGCCATCGCGGCAGTCGCGGCGACGTGACCCGCGGATTGTCCATTTGCGGCAGCGAAGGAGGTTGTCATGGCAGTATCACGGTTTGCGGGAACATGGTTGGTTTGTGGACTCGCGCTCGCCGCGGGTGCAGCAGTCTCATCGGCGGCACATGCCGGATCGGTGCTCTACGTGGATGACGATGCCCCACCCGGCGGCGACGGGGCAAGTTGGGACACGGCGTACCGATTCCTCCAGGATGCGCTCACCGACGCTTCCGCGGGCGGCATCACGGAGATCCGCACGGCTCAGGGCACATACCAGCCGGACCGTGATGAAGCCAATCCCGATGGGACCGGCAACCGTGAAGCCACGTTCCAACTGGTCAACGGCTTGGCGTTGATGGGGGGCTACGCCGGCCTCGGCGCGCCGGACCCCGATGCGCGCGACATCGACCTCTACGAAACGATCCTCAGCGGTGATTTACTCGGCAACGACGGCCCGAACTTCGCCAACAACGACGAGAACAGCTACCACGTCACCACGGGCAGCAACAATAATGTGTCCGCTGTGCTCGATGGACTCATCATTCGTGCGGGCAACGCTAACGGCATCGAGCCAGACGATAGCGGTGGTGGGATGTACAACGGATTTGGTAGCCCGACGGTAACCAGCTGCACGTTCCTTGACAACTCTGCCTCGCTTGGCGGCGGCATCTATAACGCCGGCAATTCAACCTTGACCGACTGCACACTGGTAGGAAACAGTGCCAATCTCGGCGGCGGACTCTACAACATCTATGGCGAGCCAACGCTGACCGACTGCACGTTCAGCGGCAACTTCGCGCTTGTCGGCGGCGGAATGTACAACCGCTCCAGCGAGCCGGTACTTCTCAACGCCTGCATGTTCAGCGCCAACTCGGCGGGTCTTGGCGGCGGGGTCTACAACGATGGCAATCCAATACTGACTGACTCCGCGTTCAGCAACAACCTCGCGGCCGTTGGTGGCGGCTTCTACAACAGTGGTGGCAGCCCATCGCTCACCAACTGTACATTCAGCGAGAACTTGGTGGTGCTGGACGGTGGCGGGCTCTACGCCCAGAACGGCAACGCGACCCTGATCGACTGCATGTTCAGCACCAACACTGCCGACGCACGGGGCGGCGGAATCTACATCAGTGACAACTCAATGATGACCGGTTGCGGCTTTGATGACAACATCGCAGGAGAACACGGCGGCGGGATCTACTGCTCTGGCTGCAGCGCGACACTGGCCGAGTGCAGTTTCACGGGCAACATGGCCACATCTCGAGGCGGCGGCATCCATGACGACGGAGGAAGCGCCAGCATCACCAGTTGCACCTTCACCAGCAATTCGGCCCACCGTGGCGGCGGAATATTTGCTTTGAATAGTGCGTCAATCCTGACCAAATGCATCTTTACCCATAACACAGCCTCCAGGGGCGGCGGGATGTACAACAACAACAGCAGCACGACGCTGACCAA
>JADFIM010000104.1 GCA_022566725.1 Planctomycetota bacterium | reverse complement strand
CACGCCAGGATTCAGTACGTCTTTCTTGGACGCGAACTCGGTGCTCGCCGTTCAGAGCGCGAGAGTTACGAAGGCAAGCAAGCGCGGTACGACCGTATTGCCCTGCTTCCTGCCTTTCGTGAGGGCATAGAGCGGCTCCGTCAGGCGCTCGGCTCGCATCGAATTGCTCTCGTCTGTGCAGAGAAAGACCCCATCACTTGCCACCGAACAGTGCTCGTGTGTCGCCAACTTCGCTCAGATCCCATCGAGATCCAGCACATTTTGGACGATGGCTCAATTGAAACGATGGAGCAATCCGAATCTCGGTTACTCAAAGTAGTTGGATTGCCAAATGCCGATTTGTTCCAAGACCGTTCCGAGTTGATCGAGCAGGCATATGACCTCCAAGCCGAGCGAATAGCCTATACGGAATCCGACACCGCACCAATCACGAGCGGAGGTATAGCGTGAGTGTGCAGCTCTTCACGATTGGATTCACACAAACAACCGCCGAGCAGTTTTTTTCGCTACTGCGAGCTGCAGGTGTGAAGAGAATTGTTGACGTTCGGCTCAACAATACCTCCCAACTGGCTGGATTCTCTAAGAGAGACGATCTGCAATTCTTCCTGCGCGAGATATGCGGTGTCGAGTACGTTCACATTCCGGAACTCGCTCCCACTCAGGACATTCTCGACACTTATAAAAAGCACAAGGGTAGCTGGTCGGTTTACGAGCAGGAATTTAACGCTCTTATGGCCAAGCGCGGCATCGAAAATGTAATCTCGCGGGACACGACTACAATGAGTTGTCTACTTTGCAGTGAGAAGAAGCCACACCACTGTCATCGCAGACTAGTGGCGGAATACCTTGAGAAGCACTGGGGTGATGTGTCTACCCAACATCTTGTTTCGTCAAATGGTCCCAACCGAGGGGAAAGCGGGTGACCGGATTCGAACCGGCGACGTTCAGCTTGGGAAGCTGACATTCTACCACTGAATTACACCCGCGCTGCGTCTCAAGTCTGCGCTGCGGGCACATGGATGTCAAGCGTCGAATTGAGTTACCGAGCGGCTGATGGGGCCGGCGCGCGGGGGGCGGTCGGTCCCCAGCGATGCCTTGAGCCGAACCGATCCACACGCAACGGGGTGATGTCGATCGACGGTTTACCATCCAGGATGCACTCACTGACGAGTTTGCCGGTCACCGGACCGAGCGTGAACCCCAGTCGGGCGTGACCGGTGGCGACGAACACGCCCGCAAGCCTCGGCGCCCAGCCGACCACGGGCAGCCCGTCTGCGGTGCATGGCCGCAAGCCGCACCATTCCGAGACCGTCTGCGTTTCTCCTATCCCTTGGAGATATTGTCGAGCGGCGGCCGTGAGCAGATCCAGCCGTTTCTGGACCATATGGTCGTTGATCCCGGAGAACTCGACGGTGCCGGACAATCGCAGCATGTCGGGAAGCGGGGTCACCGCGACATGCTTTTCCGCGAGCACGCAAGCGACGCTCAGGCACGGTTTTGGAAGGGTAATGTTGCGGTGGTAGCCCTTGCCGGCCTGCATCGGCACCATGAAGCCGATCTTCCTGGCCAGGGCGGTGGTCCAGATGCCGGTCGCCAGCACCAGCGTGTCTGCTTCGAGGCGTTGGCCGCTCAGGAGGCGCGCGCCGACGAAGCGTCCTTCGCGAACGAGCACCTCCATCATCTCGGCATGGGTGCGGATGACCGCTCCATGAGCCTCAGCCCGCCTGGCTAGCGCAATGAGGAACTGGTGGGGGTCCATGAATGAGCTATCGCTGAACATCACCGCGCCGACGACGCCGTCTTTGAACGCCGGCTGGCGGCGATGCAATTCGTTGCCGTCAAGGATTTCAACGTTGAACTCATAGCGCTCGAGCAGCTCGGCGTGGCGCAGGCCCTCGGCCAGCCCCTCCTCGGTGCGAAAGATTTCCAGCCAGCCGTCTCGGTGATACACACCGGCCATCGCCTCGTCGCTCATGATCTGCTCGAAGCACGCTTTTGCTTCGCGACCGAGCCTTGCGAGCATGTCCATGCTGTATCGAAAATGGGCTTCCGTGCATGCCCGGCGGAACTCCCAGAACCATCGAGCCATCGCCAGATCGAATCGAGGGGGAACATACAGGGGACTGCCGCCGTCGAGCATCCACTTGAGGACTTGCTTGACGAGACCCGGCCGGGGAAGCGGCGGGTGGCCGATGGCGATGATTCCGGCGCTGCCGAACGACACGCCGCTGGCGAGGTCGCCCTTGTCGATCAGCGTGACACGGTGACCACGCTTGGCCAGGTAGTACGCCGCAGAAACGCCGACGATCCCGGCCCCGACAACGATCGTATGCGAGCTGCTCACCTGCTTTGTCTCCGGATCCGGTCGGCCGTGCGCATTGTAGCCGCACAGGTGAGTCGTTATCGTTGCCTTGCCTTGCACAGTGGAGGGCGCCCGTGACAGTACAGCTTGGGATCATCGGCGGCGGGGGCATTGCGATGCTGCACGCGGAGGCCGCAGCAAAGGTCGGGATTCGTCTGGCGGGCGTTTGCGATACCCGGCAGGAGCGGGCACAAGCGCTCGCTGCGAAATATCCGGGCGCCGAGGCGACCACCTCGCTCGACGAACTTCTGGCCATGCCCGAGGTGGGCGCTGTGGTCGTCGCCACCCCCAACGTGTTTCACAAGGATATGGCGATCGCGGCGCTTCGCGCGGGAAAGGACGTGCTGCTTGAGAAGCCGATGGCCATGAACGTGGCCCAGTGCGATGAGATTATTCAGACGATGCGGCTGACGGGACGGCTGGTGCAATTGGGGTTTGTTTGCAGATGTGCGCCCGCGTCGCAAGCGGCTCGTGACCTCGTTGCGGCGGGGTCTTTGGGGCGGATATACTACGCTCGGGCAAGCCTCTGCCGACGCCGCGGCATACCCGGACTCGGTAAATGGTTTACGACCAAATCGCAGTCTGGCGGGGGCGTGCTCATGGATCTGGGCGTGCACTTGCTCGATTTGGTACTGCATATAACGGGATACCCTAACGCGACGCGGGCCGGCGCCGTGTGCATGAGCACCTTCGGCTCACCGATCGATCGATACACCTACACCGAGATGTGGTCAGACCCGCCCAATCGACACGGCGTGTTCGATGTCGAAGATGCAGCGATGGCTTTCATCCGATTTGACACCGGCCTGACGATGGAGCTGAACGTCACGTGGGCGGCGAACGTGCCCGAAGGTGTGCTATCCGACGGGATCGTCCTGCTCGGGGACCGAGGCGGCTGCTACTTTGACCTGTGGCGCAATGAGCTTGTCCTCACGACCGAGCGCGGTGGCCAGCTCGTGGACGAGAGGCCCTCGTTGCCCGACTGCGATCCATGGGAGGCGGCCTGGCAGAGGCAGTACGAGTTGTTCTTGCACGCGCTGACGCATCGCAGTGACCCGCACGCCTCAGCCCGGGACGGCCGGATTGTGCAGGCCCTGATTGACGTCCTGTATCGCTCCGCCGAGGAAGGCCGTGAGCTTGAGATCGACTGACCCGTGACCAGCGAGCGCCGAGAGGTCGAGGCCGCCGCCATTGGAAAACAAGGGTCCGGCCATCAGCCGAACCCGTGTGATTCCGCATAGGAGGAATTCGCGCGCACTGTTTGTTTCACAGCCGCGGGTGGTAACCCGCGGGAACGCCGCACTCCCGTGCGGGGCTGTTTGAAGCCGTGCGCGTCGATGAGTCTGAACGTCCTCGATTCGTTAGGTTGCTCAATCAGGTGAATGAGCACCGATTATTGTTCCTGGGCTTCCTTCTCGTACTTCTCCAGCATTTCGTGAATCTGGTCTTCCGATGCCGTGTCAGCGGCGTGCTCAAGGGCCTTGCGCTGCCAGGTGATCGCCGAGGTCAGATCGCCTCGCTCGTAGTAGACGCGGGCGACGGTGTCCAGGATGCCGGCATTTTCTGCATCGGTCAGTTCATTCGCGCGTAGCGCGGCTTCCATCGCGAACTCAAAATCGCGATTCTTCACGCCTTCGTCATCGACCGTAAACCAAGCGAGCTGATTCAAGGTAGTTGCTTCATCCCAATGCCCGCGCATGATCGTCCGGCCGTAGGCGTAGGTCTTGGCGGTATCGTCCCGCTGCTTGAGCATCTTGCGGAACAGCCTGGTCTGGTGGCGGGCGTTGCCCGGCTGCGACTCAAGCAGCTCATCGAGAGCGCCGATCGCAGCGGCCCATTGCCCCTTTTCTGAAGCCGCATCAATCTTATCGATGAGCCGCATTGCTTTGCGTGCCGGCCCTGCCTCCCGCTCAAACTCGACCCCAAACGCAACACGGTCCCAGCTATCGCGGACGACCGCGTCAAGCACATCGTCTATCTCCATGGGAGAGCCGATCCATTCGATCCGAGCGTCCTTGCCGATGATGAATGCTGTCGGGATACCGTCTTGACCGGCCGGTTTCATATAGGCGTTTGCAACCGAGCGGTCGGGGTCGGTTGCCAGCGTGTACTGGATCTTGTCGTTCCAAAGTTTGCGCTGCTTGTCCGCTTTGCAGAGGAATCCGACGACGGTCGGGAGTTTCTCGTCGCTGACGCCGATGAAGGTCACGTCGTAATCCCGGTACTGTTTCTGAAGTTCGCTGAGGTGCGGGATGCTGGCCCGGCACGGTGCGCACCAGGTGGCCCAGAACTCCAGGACGTAGACTTTGCCCGATTCGTACTCGCTGACCTGTTCGCCCTTCAGCCAATGGGCGATGTCGATTGCCGGCGCTCGGTCGCCGATGGTCAACGACTCGTCGTGACCACCGCCGGCCAGGCACATCGTGGCGCCCCAGAGGGCAATCGCAGTGGCCGTCATTGTTGTCCGCAGCATGGTGTGTCTCCTTGGCACTTCAATTTACAAGTGGCTCGAGGTCGTTGTCGGAGAACGGGCGGTGACTCGCAGGCGAACGTTGCCACCTCCGCCGCGTTGGCCCCGCGAATCCACGGCCCTTACGAGGGCAAATCGCCCGGCCGATCTCCTTATTCATTCTACCGCAGAATCGGCCAATGGTGCGTCGGAAGCGGTCTGGGCCCCTTGCGGGTATGCGGACGAGGGATCAGCCACCGGCCGGATCGTGCAGCATAGACACCGTGACGATGTCGTAGATCGCATGAACGCCCACCACGATCCCGAAGCCGCGGAGCACGTACACCGCCCCGAAGTAGAGCCCGGCCAGGAAATAGAACACCGCCTTCTCGATCGCCAGGCCGCCATGGACGTCAGCCAGCGGGTGATACCAGGTGAAAGCTGCGGCCGAAATGCCCACCGCAATGGCGGCGCCGAGCCCCGAGCCGATCTTCCCCACATCAACCAACATCGTGTGCAGCACCGCGATCAGCAGCATCCGAAACAGCAGCTCCTCGTACAGGCCTGCCCCGATGCTGATCGCCAGCTTGGACCAGATGCTCATACTCGCGATCTCGACGGCCGCCGGCGGCTCACCAGCACCGATGGCGGTCACCCCGACGGCGTCGGGGCTGCCGCCGATGATCCGACCCAGCACGATCAGCGGGACGGCCAACAGCAACGACTCCATGGCCATCAGCCCCGGTGTTGCGGGATCGATATGCCATGGATCGCGGTTGAGCAGATGCCAGATGAGCAGGACGATCACGATGGCCATGCCGCCCAGTAGAAGCCCTCCGGTCGGCGTCACGCCGAAGGTCACAAACAGATCGATGATCGTCTTGTGTGCGGTGACGGTTTGAACGCCGCCCTCGGTGCGCAGCAACATGGCCAGGCCGAGCTCGTAGAGGATCACCAGAGGCAGAAGAAAAACGAGGATCTGCAGCGGCTGTTTGGACACCATGCCATAGGTGCCCGGTGCCGGCTGTGTCTTCTTCGGCCCGGCTGCCCCTGATGCGCGGGTCCTCGACATGACCTGCCCTGCTCCATTGCCAGCGGCCACCGCACCTCCCCCGACGCCATCAGCGACGACCCGCCGCGGCGGGCCCCGAGCCGGGCCCGAAAGATTCACCACAGAGGCGCAGAGGGCGCACTATGGAAGAGAGGTCTCGATCGGCAACGGCGCACATTGTTGGGGCGCCAGCGCACTGTGTGATCTTGTCCCCTGAGCCGAGTGATTTGTGTCTTCCGCTGGATCACACCTCTGTGCCCTCTGTGTTCTCTGTGTTCTCCGTGGTGAATCTTCCTCCGCGCTCTCTGCGGCTCTGCGGTGATGAACGATCCGGGCTAGGCCGAGGCGGTCTGCTTCAGCGCGTTGAGCCGGCGAGCCAGGCGGCTCTTACGGCGGGCGACGGTGTTGCGGTGAAGCGTGCTGGTACACGCAACCCGGTCCAGGATCCCGCATGTCTTGCGGAACGCAGTCTCCGCCGTGGCCAGGTCCTGCTCCTGGATCGCCTGGAGAAAGCTCTTGATCTGGGTCTTGATTCGACGCTTCCGCCAGTGGTTGATGGCCCGCCGCTTGGCGTTCTGGCGAACACGTTTCTTGGCCGAGATAGTCGTGGGCACGAGTGAGGTCCCGCTTCAAGATGCGAAGGCACACAGTATTGAGATCACCAGCGGAAATCAACTCCGCCCCCAGCGGCCGGGGGTATGGGCGTCCGAAGGGGTGCTCCGCCCCAGACGGGATCATTCATCACCACTGAGGCACAGAGAGCATGGAGGAATGCCACAGAGGAAGTCTTGGTGATATCGGGCCTTTGTCGGACGAGCCCACACAACGCCGATTCCTAGCGACGCTCACATGTTCTCTGAGCAGATTCTACCTCTTCTCTGTGTCCTCTGTGTTCTCCGTGGTGAATCTTCCGCCCCAGCCGGGCGCGCTTGAGTCGCCCTGAGCTGGCTGCTAGGCTACCCGGTTGCGAATCGCCCCCCCTATGGCGCCTGCGGGTGTAGCTCAATTGGATAGAGCATCGGTCTACGGAACCGAAGGTTGTGGGTTCGAATCCCTCCACCCGTGTTGGAAAACCCCGCTTGTGGCGGGGTCTCGTCGTGATTAGGTCAGTTTTAGGTCAGCAACTACGCGGCGGCCTACCACCCAGCGCTCCCACAAGATTCCCACAAGAACAGGAGGGTATGCCATGAAGACTAAGGTCAGGTGTAAGCACTGTGAGGCTTGGATTCCCGCGCCAGCCAGGTTCGAAGACATGGTGACGTTCGATCGTGCATCGATGCATCGAAACATCCTGATATGCCAGTCTTGCGGCGAGAGTACTCGCTGCAGTACGGTGAACATGAGGGCGCAATACGTAGCTGGCGGCGAAGAAGGCGGCTTCGTTGGTATTGAAACCACGTAGCGCATGAAGAAGCCCGCCGTGGGGCGGGCGAAGGGGCAACTCGATATGTCCGCGTGGCTCACGCGACCCTCGATATCGCCTCATACTCGGCTTCGGTCGGCGCGACGTAGTGCTTGCGGCTCACGGTCGGCGAGTGTCCAGCCCAAGTGCAGTATGTGGCTTCGGCAACGCCGCCCTGCTTCCAGTCGTTCTCGCAGCTTGAGCGCATCGCCTGATAGAGCTTCGGCCAGGGCGTCAACCCCGCCGACTGGACGATCCGCTGACCGAGGCGCGTGAGGTTGTTGGGCGAGAGGCCAGTGATCGTGACCGCCCCATCCGTGGCTGAATCAAACACGCCCAACAGGATGTCGTAGAGCCGAGGGCAGATCGGGACTTCGCGGTACGAGCATCGGGTCTTGTGGTTGCCGACCAGACAGACCCGCTTTCGTTCCCAATCAACACCGTTCCAATACTTGCGGCCATCGGAGTCCATCGCGTAGCCCGACCAGGGAAGCACCCTGGCGGCTTCTCGCCGCAGGCCCGCCAGACGGCACAGCGCGAACATGGCCCGCCAACCGTGCGACGGCGCGGCTTGTATGACCCTCTCGAAGTCGGTCAGGGGCACGTAGTGATTGGGGTCGCTCGGCAACGGCTTGCCGTCGAACTCTGCAAACGGGTTGGTGCTGACCAACTCGAACCGATGCGCCCAGTTGAAGATCGCCTTGGCGTTGCGGATGTGGCCCCGCACGGTCTGATCGCCCATCCCGTACCCGCGGGCCGAAGCCCGCCGTGCCTTGGCCAGCTTGCCCGCTTCGAGCGCATCGACGAAAGCGCTGGCGTCACACAAGCCGATCGAGTCGAGGGTGTGGTTGTCGCCGAAATGCAGCATCATGTACCGCAGCGTCATGTCGTGCTCGGCGATCGTGGTTTCTTGGAGCTTGGGCGCGCCGCGAAGATACCCACGGCCCCGATCACCCTGGCGCCGGCGTTGCTTGTAGTGCTCCGAGAAATCCGCGAGCGTCATCCGCTGCGGCTTGTTGACGGGAACCCGCCCCGCACCGATGTCGTGTTCTTTCTTCTGCCGATGCTCTTCGGCCTCGGCTCGCGTGAGCTTCCCGCCAGACTTGCGCGACCGCCCGATGGACTGCTCCTGCATCTTGCCATTGGTGCTGGGCCAGCGGAGCACGTAGTAGCTCACATGCTTGCCGCTTGGCAGCTTCCGAGGTGCTTCAACGAGATAGACCCTGTTCATCGCTTCACCGCCATTCTGCGAACAAGGGGCTGGCCGCCGACGCGGACCCCTGTGCAGAGGAAACGCCAGCAAACCAGCCCCATGTTCGAATCGAGTTGTTGTCGGTTATGCACAGGGGTCCCGACGCTCCTACCTTATCCGATCCCGCGGGCTTGTCAAGATCGATCCCAGGCATTCGGATCGTTGCGCGTGCGAAGCCAGCGCCGATGGGGGTACGCCTGTTTGGCCTCGCGTTCCTTGGCCTCGCGGTCGTCGGCGATCCGCTTGGCGGCTTCGTCGACCAAAGCCCCATCATCATGCTGCCGATCTCGGCGTCGATGAGGCTCGGCCAGGATGGGCTTGTGGGAATCCTTGTGGGAATCGGCCGAGAAACGGCCCCTGCGTGCTGACTACGGCGGTAGACCATCGGTCTAGGTATCCGATCGTCGCCTCTGCTGCGGCGTAAATGCTTCTGTGTCGTCTTTGATGTAGCGCTCTAGTTCGTCGATCCAGAACACATACGGGTGACTCTCCGCGAGTGGTCGGAGCTTGCCTGCGCGGACAAGGGCGTACAGCTTGCGAATGCCCGCCTGAGTCCGCTCACCGTTGGCATCGGGGTCGGTGAGCAGCAGGTATCGTGCGGCCTGCTCGCGGCTGAGAAGCGGACTGTGAGTCTGCTGGTCGATCATGAGTCTTCGGCTGCAGATGTCGCTCTTTTCCCCTCTCGTTGCTGCCTGCGTTTGCGTGACCGTTTCTGCGGTGGGGGCTGATAGACGAAGAGCATCTGCTCCATCGGT
>JADFIM010000103.1 GCA_022566725.1 Planctomycetota bacterium | reverse complement strand
GTTGCTGATTTGGACAGCGGTCAGGACGACAAGAGGAGCCGCAATCCCCAGCACGACTGCCAGGGCAGCCGCGACCATGATGCGCGTGGCCAGGGCCGCGAAGGTGCCCAGAAGCCCAGCGCCGACCACCGCGATCACCCATGGCGAAACCGCAAGGTTGACCCACTCGCCAACGATCCACCCGGTCACGCCACCCAGCAGGATTCCGATCGTCGCGAACGCGGCGACGATGATCCTTTGTCCGGCAATCCACAGCAGAACGCCGGTCAGGAACCCCAATCCGATCGGGACCATGCTTTCGATGGGCAGATCGCCCAGTGCCTGCGCTATGTCGTTCACCGTCTATGCTCCCGTACGCCCGCTCCCGCCTCATTTCTGGGATTCCACGGGCCGACATTCGATTCAGCCGACCGCTGTGCCGATCTGAAATCCTATACCAACCCCTCATTTGGCAAAATGATGCACCACGAGCAGCCCCATGAGAGCAGATCGGCTGAATCGGGCCAAGATCAGTCATCGACTATTGATCTGCGAGCGCTGCGCGAAAAGATCGATGAAATCGACGGGCGGCTGGTGCGGATACTCAACGAGCGGGCAGACATCGTGGTACAGATCGGCAAGGCCAAGCGCGACGTCGGCAGCCCGATCTACGCTCCGCATCGCGAGCAGGAGGTGCTCGCGCGGGCCCTGGCCGAGAATCCCGGGCCGCTGTCGGACCGCACCATCGAGGCGATCTATCGCGAGCTGATGTCCGGAAGCTTCAGCCTGGAGCTTCCACTGCGGGTGGGCTACCTCGGCCCGCCGGGATCGTTCAGCCACATCGCCTCGGTGCGGCACTTCGGCTCGTCGGTGCAGTGCGCGGACCTGCACACGATCGACGGCGTATTTGAGGAGGTTGCAGCCGGCCGCTGTCATTACGGCCTGGTTCCCTACGAGAACTCGATCGGCGGCAGCGTCACGGACACGCTTGACGCGTTGAGTGAGCGTGCGGTCATTATCTACAGCGAGGCGCTGATCGAGATCAGCCACAGTGTCCTGGCTAATTGTGCCCCCGACGAGATCAAGCGGATCTATTCCAAGCGGCAAGTATTCGATCAGTGCCGTCGATGGCTGAGCCGGCAATACCCGGAGGCGGAGCTGGTGGCGATGGAGAGCTCCGCCGCGGCTGTTCAGCGCGCCGCCGCCGAGCCGCAGGCCGCAGCTATCGGTTCCACGCTCGCCGGCGAGATCTACGGCGCAAAGCCGCTGTTCGCCAATGTCCAGGATAAGCCGAACAACATCACCCGGTTCCTGGTGATCGGCCGCGAGGAGGCCCTCCCCAGCGGTGATGATAAGACGACCATTATGTTCGTCACCGCTGACAAGCCGGGGGCGCTGGTCGATGTTCTGGCGGTATTCCGCGACGCGAACATCAACCTCAGCCACATCGATAAGCGCCCCAGCGGCAGGTCCGACTGGCAATACACGTTTTTCATCGACTGTGAAGCGCACCGCAATGATCCGGCGATGGCCGCGGCGCTGGACGCCGCCCGCAGCCATTGCGTCTCGATGAAGGTGCTGGGCTCATACCCCCGGGCCCGGCGAGTCCTGTAGCGGCCGCCTTGGTGAGCCACCGGGGCGTTGGGGTCAATCCTGCGCGACAACACTTTGTGCGGCTGGTGCGGTGGGCATACCATGAGGCGATGTATGCCAGGGTTTTCATGCGTTTGGCGGTCGTGATTCCCGCTGCGCTGCTGCTGGTGCTCGCGGCGGGCGGATGCGAGCAATCCGGCGGCGAAGTCCAAACTGCGGTGGTGTCGGCGGACACGGAGGCGACTGAGGTGATGGATCAAGAACAACGGGCATCGGTGACCGGCCAGACCATTCGTGCTACCAGCGACGTGTCCGGACAGCCCGCTGCGCCCCATGGAACCGCTAACGACGCGGAGCCGCACAAGTTCACCAATCGTCTGATCAACGAGACGAGTCCCTATCTGCTTCAACACGCCCACAACCCGGTCGACTGGTATGCGTGGGGGCCGGAGGCGTTCGAAGCGGCGCGCTCCCAAGACAAGCCCATCTTCCTCAGCATCGGCTATTCCACCTGCTACTGGTGCCACGTGATGGAGCGCGAGAGCTTTGAGGATGAAGAAACCGCAGTCATCATGAACGAACATTTCATTTCGATCAAGGTTGACCGCGAGGAGCGCCCCGACGTCGATGACATCTACATGGCTGCGGTGCAAACGCTGACGGGTAGCGGCGGCTGGCCGATGACCACGGTCCTCGAACCCCATTCGCTCAAGCCCTTCTTCGGCGGCACGTACTTCCCGCCGGATGACCGGTACGGCCGGCCGGGGTTCAAATCGCTGCTCAACCAGATCGCCGGGCGTTGGGCAACCCAGCGCGAGGCCACCAAGCAGCAGGCCGATCAGGTTGCCCAGGCAGTCATTCGGCAACTGTCACTTGCCTCGCTGCCCCAGCCGCTGGGGGCGAAAAATGTCGATCGGGCCGTCTCGTTGATGATGTCGATCTACGACCGCACGGACGCTGGCTTCGGCGGGGGACGCAGAAGCAACAAGTTCCCGATGCCGGTCTATATCGAGTTGCTGATGGGCATCGCGTGGGACCGCAGTGACGTGCGAGCCGCCGTGTTGCACACCCTCGATCGCATGGCGATGGGCGGGATGTACGATCAGGTCGGCGGCGGTTTTCACCGCTACAGCACCGATGGCCAATGGCTGGTGCCGCACTTCGAGAAGATGGTCTATGACAACGGCCAGCTCGCCTCGGTCTATGCCGATGCGTACGAGCGGACCGGCGATCCCTATTACGCTGAAATCGTCCATGAAACGCTGGACTATGTGCTGCGAGAGATGACCGATTCGGCGGGCGGCTTCTACAGCGCGCAGGACGCCGAGGTGAACGCTCGTGAGGGCGAAAGCTACCTGTGGCTGCCTGATCAGATTCGCGAAGCGCTTTCTGCGGCCCAGCTTGGGGACGATGTGGAGTTCACGCTGCGCGTCTATGGGATGGACCGCGGCACGAATTTCCTTGATCCGCACCATCCCGAGGACGGCCGCAAAAATGTGGTGTTCCTCATCGACAAGCCGGAATCACAAGCCGGCGCGATGGGTATCAGCCTCGAGGATTTCAACACACGTTTGAAGCGAGTCAACGCGGCGCTGTTAGCCGTTCGAGACCGCCGGGATCAACCCGGCACGGATGACAAGATTCTGGCCGGCTGGAACGGCCTGATGATCGGCGGCATGGCCGACGGCGGGCGGGTGCTCAACGAGCCGCGATACATCGACGCGGCCCGGCGAGCCGCGGCCTTTGTCCTTTCCACCATGCGCACAGACGACGGCGGGCTGCTGCGCACCTATCGGTCCGGCCAAGCCAAGATCAACGCATTCTTCGAGGACTACGCCTTCATGATCCGCGGGCTGATCGCGCTGCACCGAGCCTCGGGCGAGTCGGGGTTCCTTGATGAAGCCGTGCAGCTCGCCCATGCCGCGAAACAACGCTTCAGGGATGACTCGACGGGAAGCTACTTCGATACGCTTCCGCAGCAAACTGATTTGTTTGTTCGCACCAGGTCCACGTATGACGGGGCAGTTCCCTGCGGAAACTCCGTGATGCTGATCAACCTGCTGGACCTGCACGAGCTGAACGGTGACGAGGCGTTTCTTGACGACGCGTTGGCGGCGCTGCAGGGGATCAGCAGCAACATCGCGCGCAGTCCGGTGGCCACAGCGCTGGCAACCGTCGCCTTGAATCGCATCGTCGATCAGCACCCGCAACGATTGGTTCGCCGGCCGACGGCGACACCAAGTGCCCCGGACGCGGTGAAGATTGATCTGAGCGTTGACCGACTGCTGATCACGCCGGATGAGCCGGCGACGTTTGAGATTACGCTGGACATCGCCAAGAAATACCACATCAACGCTCACGAGCCCGGCCCGTCGTTCCTGATTCCGTTGAATCTGCGGAGCGTTGGGGGTGATGGGCTGGAGATCCACGTCGATTACCCCCCGGGTGAGCGCTACGAGAGTGCGCTCGCCAAGGACGAGATGCGCATCCACCGGGGCACGGTCACGTTGCCCGTTCGGATCGAGCAGGTCGGCCGGGTCTCGCGCAAGCCGCAGCTGGTGCTGGTCTACCAGGTCTGCACGGATCGGGCGTGTCTGGCGCCGACGCGGACGATACTGCCCATTGAGATCGTCCCGCAGTCGTCCTCCGAATAGCCGCCGCGAGAGCAGTTCCTTATCCATTTTGTGGCTTGGACTTGACGGGGCGCTGGATCGCCGCACAATCGCGGGCTCCCCTGGCGTTGGCTCTCCTCTTCTGGTCGAAGCGCCCGGCGGGCAGGTTCTTGCCGGTGAGCTGTGGGCGGATTGTCCGACGATTGCAGAAAGAGGCTGCGGCAACATGGCAAAAGCGAAATACCTGACCGGTCCGATCCCGTCGAGCAAGATGCCCGGCGGCATTCCGTACATCATCGGCAATGAGTTCGCCGAGCGCTTCAGCTTCTACGGCATGAAGGGCATCCTCGTGATTTTCATGACAACCTATCTGATTGGCCGCCAAGGCGAGTCGGATTTCATGGGTGAGATCGAGGCGACGAAAAACTACCACCTGTTCACCTCGGCGGTCTATTTCACCCCGCTGCTCGGGGCGCTCATCTCAGATATCTTCCTCGGAAAGTTTCGGACAATCATCGCGTTGTCGCTGGTGTACTGCCTGGGGCATTTTGTCCTGGCGATCGACGACACGCGGTTCGGCCTGGCCATCGGGCTGGCGCTGATCGCCATCGGGGCCGGGGGAATCAAGCCGTGCGTGTCCGCCCACGTGGGCGATCAGTTCGGCAAGACCAACGAGCATCTCATCTCGCGGATCTTCGGCTGGTTCTACATGTCGATCAACCTGGGCGCGTTCATCTCGATTCTTCTCACCCCGTGGCTCCTGGACCGCTACGGCTCCAGCTGGGCATTCGGCGTGCCGGGCGTGCTGATGCTGCTGGCCACGCTTTGTTTCTGGATGGGGCGGAACAAATTCGTCCATATTCCGCCCGGCGGAATCAGGTGGGTGAAGGAGACGTTGGGCCGCGAAGGGCTCAAGGCCATAGGGAAGCTCTCGATCATCTTCATGTTCGTGGCCATGTTCTGGGCGCTCTTCGATCAGACCGGCTCCACGTGGGTGTTTCAAGCGCTGGACATGGATCGCAGCTTCTTCGGCTATGAAGTGCTGCCATCGCAGATTCAGGCGGCCAACCCGCTGCTGATCGTGCTCATGATCCCCCTGTTCTTTAAGGTCATCTATCCAGCGATCAATCGGGTGTACCGGCTGACGGCGCTGCGAAAGGTTGCTATCGGCTTCTTCTTAACGATTCCGGCGTTTGCCATACCGGCCTGGATCGAAATGCGGATCGGCAGTGGCGAGACGCCTCATATCAGTTGGCAGCTTCTGGCTTATGTGCTCATGACTGCGGCTGAGGTCATGATCTCGATCACGTGCCTCGAATTCGCCTATACCCAGGCTCCGAAGACGATGAAATCGTTCATCATGTCGTTCTATCTTGTCTCCGTTTCGATCGGCAATCTCTTTACTGCCGCGGTGAACTTCTTCATTGAGAACGAAGACGGTACGAGCAAGCTCGAAGGCGCAAGCTATTACTGGTTCTTCACGGCGCTGATCGCGGCCACGGCCGTTGCCTTTCTGATCGTCGCCAAGCTCTACCGCGAACGGACCTACATCCAGGACGAGACCGCGCGCATCGTTTGATTCATAGCCGCGGATGCGAATCCGCGGGTGCAAAGGCGACGCGCGACGCGGAGTTGAAGTTTGGATGAGGTGTTACCGAGCCCGGCCGTCGTCGGTGGGCAGCAAGCGCAGGGCGATCAGGCCGATGCGGCCCTCGGTCGGGGCCAATAGCAAATACGGCCAGTCAGGCGAGGCGACCTGCCGCGGCACCTGCATCCCGGCAATCACTTCCGTTCGATCGCTTAGGTCCTCAAGGTTCTGCAACATCAGGTGGTCTTCGGTGGCCACCAGGGCAAAGCCTGTCCCAACGGCCGCGGCCGCGGAAGATTGCTCTCCCAGCAGGATCGGCGTCGTCTGATGCCGCGAAATCGGTCTCCACAACGCCATTCGCAGTCGGACCGGATGGAAGAACATCAACTGCTCTGGGCCGGGGCGCTGAGCTTCGGTCACGACCGCCTGGCTGGCCATGGCCTGGTAGGCGTGGTGGATCGTCGCCTGTGATGCCAGCGGCAGTCGCCGCAGCGTTTGATGGATCGTGGTCGGGCTGGCGGCGATCATGTGGGTCGCTTCGAGCGTTCCCTGGGTCAGGCGCAGGGCAAAGAGTCCGTCGCCGTGGCCGCTCCACGCTGGAAAGAGCCAGTCGCCGCCTTGGGAGCCGATGGTCCATTCCTCGCCGCTTGAGCGTACGACCAGATCAAAGTGATCTGCATCCGGTGCGCGGCGAGACCAGGCCAATCGCCCCTTTGGGCCGAGGCAGCCGTTGGCGTTGGTCTGCTCATCGGCCACCAGCCACTCGATCTCGCCGTCGAGCCACGCCACCCGGCCGATCCAGCGGGCACGATTGGGTCTGACCGATTCGACCAGGAAACCTTGAGCGTCGCAGGATCGCCCAAGCAACAGGGGCTCGTCGATGGTGCTGCGATGCACGGCCCGGCGAAGCTCGCGATCGAGCTGGTAGATCTCGATGCGAGTCGCTCGTGGAACCGTGGCGTTGGGTGCGGCCATCAACGCCGCCCATGTGGGTGGCACACCGGTCTGGGTAGCGACGAATCGACCGTCGGGACTGACGATCGGCAGCGAGAGATTGTCATACGGCACAGACCCCAGCGGCAGGATCCCGACCTGCACGTGGCTGGTGCGGGTGATCCCCGCGGGCCTAGCCAGCGGCTCGATTGACCCCCGCGGTCGTGCACCGGGTTCTTGGGGCGACGCCGTGGGCCCCGCAGCGCAACCGGCCGCCGCCACCGCGCTGAGGATGGCCAACCACGTGATCGATCGTCGGTGGATCACTCCTCGTTCAGCTCATCGGCATCGACGTCGGTCGATTGCCGCGAGGTCTGCTCAGTCCGCTCAAACTGCTTATGCAGCAAGTGTGCCCCGACCGGCTCACGCCGTCGGCTGCGAGCCTGCTCCTTGAGCGGGCGGGTGAGTTCCTCGAGCCGTTGGCGCTCGCCCACATTGAAGTTGGTGTTGTTCTCCGAAGGATTGTCCACCACCACCGGCGTGATGAAGACGAGCAACTCTGTCTTGGTCGTGGCGGTTTCCCTGGAGGTGAACAACTCACCGATCAGCGGAATGTGGCCCAGCAGTGGAATCTTGCGCGTGATCTGCGATTCCACGTCCCGCAGGATTCCGGAGAGAACAATCGTCTGGCCGTTCTTGACGATGATCTGGGTGGTGGTTTCGCGGCGATCGACGATGAACCCGCCGAAGAGGGTTTGCCCGGGCACGATGCTGGACAGCTCGAGATTGATCTCCAGGTCCACGTCTTTCTCGACGGTGATCTGCGGCCTCACATTGAGCATGATGCCGACGGCCTTGTACTCGAACGACTCGTTGACGGTGCCGAAGTCAGTGGTCTGGGTGGTCGTAATGAAGGGGATGTCCTGGCCGTCGAAGAACATGGCCTCCTGGTTGTCGGCGGTGAAGATCCTCGGCTCCTGGAGAATGCGAACGTTCGTCTTCTGAGCGAGGGCCTGTATGACGAGGTTGACGCTCACACCGACGTTGAGAATCGACATATCGAACAGATTGCCGAGGATCCCATCCTTGCTGCCTTCGGCGCTCAAGGTCGCCCCGATGCGGTTGTCGGCGAGCCCGCCGCCGAGGATGGTGTCACTGTTGCTGACTCGAAGGCCAAGCGCCAGCTCATCAGTGAGCTCGACCTCAGCGATGATGCAGGAGATCATGACCTGCCGGCCGGGCTTGTCCAGCGTCGCGATGACGTCGAGCACGGACTGCTGGAACTCCGGCACGGCGAGGACCAGGAGTGCGTTTTGGCGGGCGATGGGCACAATGCGGACGCTGCCGATGAGCGGAGATTCGGGGGTTTGGTCGTCGCGGGCCCGGCCTCGCTGCCAGGGGAACGAGATCGTCTGTCCTGAGGCGGAGTCGCGCCCGCCGGCGGTACCGGCGCCGGCGCCACCGCCGGCAAAGGGAGAATCGCCGATGCCTTCGCCGCCGCTGAGCCCTCTTTGCGGCGCCGTAATGGTGCCCCCCGCGCCGGCTTCAGCGAACATCACGTTGAGCTGTTCAGAGAGCTCAACCGCATTGGCGTGCTTCAGCTCCACCACGATCGGCAGGCCGGCGTTCAGCGGCTGATCGAGCTGCTCGATGATTGAGTCGAGGAAATCGAAGCTCTCCTCGGTCTTGCAGAGAACCACCAGAGTGTGGGAATCCGGATAGGCTTGGAACGTGTAGATTCCGCCGATGGCCTGTTGGACGTTCGACCGAGCGGCTGTGGCCCCTGCTCGACCCCGAGCCGGTTGCCGAGCCCGGCCGCCCGACTGCCCGCTCAACAAGTCCTGGAGCATGTCTCGCATCTTGATGGGGTCGGTGTACTTGAGGTAATACACCTTGGCCGTTCCTTCCGGCCGGGGCAGGTCCCACTGGTTGTCGATCAGCTCGGCGATCTCGTCAACCACGGCCGGCTCACCGCTGACCGTGACGGAGTTCTGCTGGACGTTGACGGTGATGCGGAGCTCTGCGGTCGGGCCGATGGTGCCGTCGCCCGTCCCCGTCGTCCTTTGCTGGACCTGGCGCGCGGCTCCCCGTTGGGCGGGTTGTCGACGCTGACGCGCGGCCTGTTGCTGGGCGCGCGACACGGGGCTGGTCGTTCGAGCTTCCTCAAAGAGGTCAAGGATGTTCTGGGCGATCTCCGCGGCATCGGCGTGGGCGAGGCGGAACGTCTCCGTCTTCACTCTCAGGTACCTGTGATCCAGCTCGCTGATGAGCTTCCCCATTCGCTGGCACAGCCCGATATCGCCCATCAGAATGATCGAATTGGAGTTCTCATCCACTCCCAGCGTCGCGTGGGTGGGCAGCGTACCCTGCAATTGGTTGGAGATGTCGGCCGCGTTGGTGTTCTTGATGCGGAAGATCTTGATGACGAACGTTCCGCGATCGGTTCGGTCTTTGATGTCGTCGTCCGGGCCGAAAACGGGCGTATCGTGCTGCTGCATTTCGCTGATCAGCGCGATGATGATGCGATCCTCCCGCTCGATGACCCCCACGCCGTTGAGGCGAAACGCCTGGAACAGCACGTCCAGCGCCTCCATCCGATCCATGGG